>NZ_JAUBRM010000211.1:0-2457 GCF_036701905.1 Microcoleus sp. MON2_D5 | reverse complement strand
TGTTAGAGTCGATAGAGGTGTTGCCACCTCTACCTCTCCTTCAGAACCGGACGTGAGACTTTCACCTCATCCGGCTCCTTGATAATTCCACCTCTGTTATAGGTACGATTCAAGACCAACTATCAGGTTTTAACACTTCCTTTAGAGCGCATTGACCCGTCTGTTGCTGTCTTTGTGTCGTGGCAGTGTTTATGCAGAAGTTGTAGGTTGTCATAGGTATCCTTTCCACCTAATGATGTCGGCTTAATATGGTCAACTTCTACAATGTCTATACTGGTAAAGTATAAACCACAGTGAAGACAAATACCCTTTTGACGTTTAATTAATGATGCAACCCTTTTAGGAGTTTCTGGGTATTCGCCTCTACGCTTGCTCCAATAAGTCCAGTTACCATCAAACGGACTAGCATCACCTTTTACCTTGATATGCCTGACGATTGGCGTTTCTGTATGGGTGTATAACTTTAGTCCGTCCTCTGTACTGAAACACCAATTTCGGTCGCCTACCGTTCTCCAGTATTTGTTCTTATTGATGTTCCTTTTCCCCCTTGATTTAGCCCAAGCTCTTAACTTGTGGTAGATTAGGTTGTCAACCTTTGTAAAAATACCTTTGCTAACAACTCTTGAGTAATAGTTTGACCATCCCTTAACGATTGGATTCAGCTTACTAATTAAAGCAGCTTGAGGGGCGGTTTTATGGGCATCTATTACCTTTTCCATGTTGGCTATGTGTGTTTTAAACTTGGATTTTGAGGGTGTAATTAGTGTTTTGAAACCTAGTGATATTCCTTCTGAACTCTTGGCACATCGGTAGTCACCTACTGTGTGTTGTTGTATTTGGAATCCTAGAAACTCAAACCCAACATTTCCATTTATTTCATTAAGGGTGTGGGTTAATCTTGTTTTACTTGGTTTCAATTCCAATCCCATATCACTTAACCATTCAGCGATTATCTCTTGACATTTCATGACTACGTTTAAATCCTTGTGGATTATTACGAAATCATCAGCATATCGGATTAGGCTAAGGGCTTGACGGTTTTTCCGTTTTGCCCCTTTTAGTGTTTCCGCGTACTGTTTTACTCTTTCTTCCATACCATGTAAGGCAATATTCGCAAGTAATGGGGAGATGACCCCGCCTTGTGGTGTACCCTCCTTGGTAGGGAATAATTCTTTCTGCACACAGTATCCTGCTTTAAGCCAGCATTTTATTTGACGGCTCAAAGTGGGGTATGTGTGTATTTTGGCAAGTAACGCTTTATGGTCTATGCGGTCGAAGCACTTGGCAATATCAGCATCCAGCACATATTTTGCTTTTTTACCAATACTGTCGAATATTGCTTGAATCGCATCGTGACAGGAACGTCCTGGTCGAAAACCATAAGAGTTAGGCTCGAATTTTGCTTCCCACTCAGGTTCTAACGCCATCTTACATAGCGCTTGCAATGCACGGTCGTTTATAGTTGGGATTCCTAATGGTCTAGTTTCCGTTGTTCCGGGTTTAGGAATATTAACCCTACGAGTGGGCTTTGCCTTTCCGGTTAACTTTAACTTGCCTGCCAAGTTAATACGTTGCTTTGGGGTCAGAGCTTTAATTCCATCCACACCAGCAGTATTTTTACCTTGATTATCTTGTGTCACCCTACGAACCGCAATACATTTTGCTGACCAAGACCTAATTAGGGTCTTCTGAAGTTTGCGAACCGCTTTAACATCACCACGTTCACTCGCTTGGAATATGCGCTTTTGCAATTTAAAAGCCACCCTTTCTAGCTTTCGCCAGTTGATGTCTTTCCACTCCACCGTCTGATAATTCAGCGTTTTAGATATATTCATTGCTACTTGTTCTACTCCATTGGAATTACCGTGTATCCGTCAGCATATCCCTCGCATTACCAAGGGCGTCGCTTCTGATACAATCCCTCTCTCTTAAAACCATTCGTTAGCTACTTACTGAATATCGACCTATCCAGAGATTTAAGAGAGTTACTTCGTTCCGATTACACATTGTTTGAGTCTTTAGCGTGATGCTATCCACCGGGTTTACGGGCGGTGCTGATAAGTCGGGTCGCTAACCGCTTATGCCCTATCCTTGCCTTTTGGCTTGGTGTTAATCATTCTTTACCGTATTTCCCAACGGATTTATTCTGATTCAGCCATTACACCATTAGAATTGACGATGGTTTAACCACATCTTTGCTTTCGCTACGCATGGACTTTTGCTCAACAGTTACCAGTTTTGGCTGCCAGTAGTTCTGTCTTTTAACCCCGCTTTAGTCTGTTGGTTGCTACCCTTCAAACTAGGGGTTATGCTTTCACCTCTGCACTTGAGGGATAGGACTAACCGCACGGCGGCGCACCTACAAATGTAATCAGTTGTCACTAACTGCTTGATCAGCTAGACTAACCATCCCATAAGCTTTTCAGCTTATTTTCGGTTAAACGAATCGCACAGCGA
>NZ_JAUBRM010000052.1:37469-54084 GCF_036701905.1 Microcoleus sp. MON2_D5 | reverse complement strand
ATATACTCTGATTTGAGCGCTATTCGACCTGAACTGCCAGGGACGGTCGTCGGATCATACCTCAATTCAGCAACGCCTGCTTATTTTACAGCAGAGGATCTGAATAAATCAAACTACATTCAATTTGAACATCCGCAATTGAAAATCATGCAAACTACCCAAAACAACGTCAAAATTGCCCTCGCGCCGGGGAATTTGCGCCGCGTTCACCATATCGCTTTAAACGTGCGCGACATGAAAGCTTCCCGCCACTTCTACGGTACAATTCTCGGCCTGCACGAACTAACAGGTGCAGAAATTCCCGCAACTTTAACAGAAATGGTAGCCGCTGGTAAAGTCGCGAATTTCGTTACCCCTGACGGCACTGTTATTGACTTATTTTGGCAGCCCGACTTAGAACCGCCAAACCCAGACCCGGAGAAAGCTTTTACTCGCGCCAACCACTTAGCCTTCGATATAGAGCCGGATTTGTTCGATCGCGCTCTGGAAGTGCTAAAGTCAAATCAAATTGCGATCGACAGCGGCCCCGTCACTCGCGCTACAGGACGCGGCATTTACTTTTACGATCCTGATGGATTTATCATCGAAATCCGTTGTGATGCAGTTTAAACAGTCGCTATCTGGTTCTTTGCAGTCCGGGTGCACCCTACATTTACTCTGTGGAGCGCGGCGATCCGCAAACATCCTACCTTTAAAGTTGTTTTATGTTCCCTCTTGGCTAATAGGTTGCTTCGGCCAAGTAAACCGAAAAGTTGCTCCCTCACCTTCGGCAGATTCGAGGGAAATACTGCCCCCTTGACCTTCGACAATTTTTTTCACCAGCGACAAACCAATCCCAGTATTTTCTACTTTATCGCGAGCTTCCAAGGTCTGAAAAATCACAAAAACTTTATCGTGATATTGAGGAGCAATCCCCGGCCCGTCATCCTCTACAGAAAACTCGTAAAAATTATCTAACTCTTTAACCGATATTTTTACATAACCCGATTCAGCTCGGTTGTGCTTAATTGCGTTGCTAATTAAATTAGAAAAAACCTGCTGTAGCGGCAATTTTTCGGTGACAAAATTTGGCATTCCCGGTTCAACTTTCACCTCAAATTCAGACGGCGGCGCCAACGAATCAATAATTTCTTCTAATAAATTCTCAACTTTTACCATTTCTGAAGGCACTTGAATCCGTCCGACGCGGGAATATTGCAGCAGTCCCTCAATTAAACCTTCCATCCGGTGAACTCTGCCGCGCAGCAGGTTCATTTGGTGCAGAGTATCCTCTGTCATCGACTCGCTGAGGTCTTCTTCTATCCAACTGCTGAGATTTGCGATCGCCCTGAGCGGCGCTTTCAAATCGTGAGAAACTACATAAGCAAACTGGTCTAATTCTTGATTCCGCTTCCTTAAAACATTCGTCGTTTGAGCCAGATTTTGGGCTGTCAACCTCAATTCTTGAGCGCGCAACCGCAGCGATTCCTCCACTTTTTTGCGCTCCCTAATATCTTCTACCACACCCATCAGAAACTGACTGCCATCTTGTTCTCGCAGCAGCGAAACCGTTAAGTTTGCCCACACCAACTCTCCCTCTTTGCAGATGTAGCGCTTTTCCAGAGAGAAATTTTCAATTTCTCCGGCTAACAATTGGCGCAAAAGTTCCAGTTCGCTTGCCAAATCTCCGGGCCAAGTAATGTCTTGAAATCTTTTCTCCCCCAATTCTTGGCGGCTGTAGCCCAAAATTTCGCACAGTTTTTGATTGACTAACAGAAATTTGCCTTCCACACTGGTTTGAACCATGCCGACTGCCGCCTGCTCAAAAGTGGCGCGAAACCGCTGCGCGCTTTGGGCCAAAGCAATTTCTGAGCGTTTGCGATCGCTAATATCGTTGCTGATTTCCAAAATAGCCACGGGTTGATTTTGATCGTCATGCTGCAAAGTCCATCGGCTTGCCACCGTTATTTTTGTGCCGTCTGCCTTGGTACGCACCAGTTCCCCTTGCCAAGAACCCCGCTCGAAAAAGACTTTTTGAATTACCTCAAAAGGTTGAGTCCATTCTGTTTGTAAAAGCTGGTGAATATTTTTTCCTATGGCTTGTGACTTCCGCCAGCCGTAGAGCCACTTTGCCCCCGAATTCCAATAAGAAATCGCCCCGTTCAAGTCTAGTACCGCGATGGTATCGTTTGCCAAATCCAGCATTTGCGCTTGCTTTCGCAGAGTTTCCTCGGCTTGTTTCCGTCCTCTGGCATCGCGGCAAATTGCAATAAACAAGTGTTGATCGGCCAGACGCATTTCGCTGACAGCCAATTCCATGGGAAACTTAGTCCCGTCGTGGCGAAGTCCAACTGTTTCTTGCTGGTAAGCCTTCAGCGTAGTATCGGGATGTAACACAAAATATTCGATTGAATAATCTCCCACGCTGCTGTACGGCTGCGGTTGAGCTATCAGCCGCCGCAGGTTCGAGCCAATTATTCGATCGGCTTTCTCGCCAAAAATCTTTTCTGCTGCCCTATTAAAAGACTCAATATTTCCCTGTGCGTCCAAAGTAATAATACCGTCAGCCGCATTGTCTACTACAGCTTGAATGCGAGTTTTACTTTCTTCCAAGCCAGCTTCGCGCTTCCTCAATTCCTTCTCTAAACTATCAAATAAATACCAGGAAGCCCCTGCACCCAAACAGCCGGAAAGCAAACCCGCAACTTGCACAAAATTAGTGAAATCTATCAAACCTCGTCTTTGCTGATCTAGATCTTTCTGGTAGGCTTCGCCGGCCTCATAAAAGGTATTAATTTTTGCGCGCAGGTTATCCCTCCTCAATTTGCCTTGAGTGAACACCTCAATTATTTCCGGCGACTGCACGCTTGTTGCCGAACTGTCGAGCTTATTCAAAGTGTTTTGCAAGAAATTTATATGCTCTTCGGTACTTTTTTTTATACCTTCAAATCGCTGAGCTTGCAGTTGGTTTTCTTGAAGCATAACCTTGAGTTCATCCAGTAGCGGAGGCAAACTCTTCTTGGCTTCTAAGTAGGGTGAGAGAAATTCGGGGCGCTTCGTCAACCCGTAACCTCGAATGCCCGTTTCCGCATCCACCACGAGGGTTAACAAGCGGTTAGTTTCCTGAAGTATTTCCCTATTAGTATCTGCTCGCTCTCTTATCTCTAGAGTAATCTCCCGGAGGCGTGCAATTGCTAGCAGCGAAGCAAACAGAAGAATCATGGGAATAGCAATGATGACTGTTCCCCGCTGGCGAATTGGTCGCTCTGTCCATACAAAGCGGAGGCAGCGATCGAGCAAATACTTCACGGATATTGAAGGAGAAAGTTTGCTGCCAGTATATCGCTTTTTGGCTGTTTAGGCTATGGATAAGTTTGTTTTGTTTGGTTTGACGAGCGCCGGGGACTAACCGTGGAAACTAGATTAGACCCCTGCGATAACTACCTGCTGACACTAACAGCAGATTTTTTGGCACGGTGTTTAAACTGAGGCACGGAGAAAGAAAGGACTTTTTTCGACACCGAGACAGCAGGCGGAGCAGAAAGGATCGTTTCTGCTTTACCTTCGTTTTCGCCTTCGGCTTCTGCTTTTAAACTAGAGTCTGTTTCGCAAGTGTTTGGAACACTTGTAACTACAGTAGTCCACCTGCCTGTAGCCGGATCGCGATAACAAGTAAAAGGATTTATTTGTAGCGGTTGACTGCAAGGTTTAATCATGTAGATGCACTCCTTTGATTCTGAGAAATTGTGCATTGCTTTCAGCAGCAGTGCTATCTCGCCTGTAGAAGCAGTATGAAGGTAAAAAGCAGAATTGTGTTTCTGCGTCCAGAGACTTTTGAAACTTCCTGATTTCCTGTTAACTTTTGCCTTCTACTGCTTCGCGACCATAGCATTACTTTTACCAAATTGCCCTTCTGGAAGCAACCCCCCACCCCCTTAATTAGGTTGAGGTGGGATTTGTAAATGCAGCGAGGCGCCCGATCGTGCCTGCAGGACAATTTTGGGATAATATACGTATTCTAGGCTGAAAAAAAATGCTACTGTGTGATCGACAACAGAGGTCGATCGCGATCGGTGTCACAATTAAAAAGCGAATGGGTAATTGGTAATGGCTAATTGCTAAGGGGGGAATGGGTAATTGGGAAACTATTCCCTCTTTTGCCATCCGTTAAATCCGTTAAATCCGGTACAAAATTCCTGGCAAAACCCCACCCGTTAAATCCCTTAAATCCCCTACATTTCTAGTTACCCAACTTGCTTTTAACTAATATCCACTTCTGCCTTTAAGTGAACAGTAAAAGTAGAGCCAACATCCAACTGACTCTCAACCGTGATATCGCCGCCCATCATCTGACAAAACAAGCGGCTAATGGCCAATCCTAAACCGGTGCCGCCGTACTTGCGAGTAGTCGAAGCGTCCCCTTGAATAAAAGGTTCAAACAAACCCTGCTGCTGTTCGGCCGACATTCCAATCCCCGTATCAGATACCTGCAAATAAACCCAATCGCTCCCGCCTGCTGGTTCGCGAGTCGCGCTCAACAGCACCGTTCCACCTTCGGTAAACTTCAGGGCATTGGATAGCAAATTAAACAGAATTTGCTGGACTTTAGTCAAATCTGCATACATCACTCCCAAATTTTCAGAGCAAGAAACTTGCAATTGATTGTGATTTTTTTCGACCAAAGGGTGCAAAGTTGCAACGACTTCTTCTATTAAATTACTGAGGTCAAATTTTTCTAAATAAAGCTCCATCCGACCGGCTTCTATCTTAGAAAGGTCTAGAATATCGTTAATTAAAGTCAGCAAATGTTTGCCGGCGTTATAAATTTTTTGGGTATCGGGAATGATGTCTTCGAGTCCCGATTCCCGTGCTTCTTCTTGTAGCATTTCGCTGTAACCGATAATCGCGTTTAGCGGTGTCCGCAGCTCGTGGCTCATATTGGCTAAAAAAGTGCTTTTAGCTCTCGAAGCTGCTTCAGCTTTGTGTAAGGCTTCTTGCAAGGCTATTTCGGCTCTTTTGCGCTCGGCAATTTCGATGCGGAGCAGTTTATTGGCGGTGGTGAGTTGAGCGGTGCGCTGATCGACGGTCATTTCTAGCTGCGCTTTGGCTTTGGAGAGTGCTTCCTGAGCCCGCTGGCGCTCAAATCCTTCGATCGCCAGCGCTACCAAATTTGCCAAAGAATCAGCAAAGGTGCGCTCCTCCAGAGCCCACTGGCGGGGCGCGCCGATATGTTCGAGAGAGAGGATGCCCACGATCTGCCCGCCGAGCCTAATTGCTACATTTAATATGGATGAATTGGGCTTGCTGGCATTTGGCAGCACAGCGGAATGTTCGGCTACCGAAGATGAGTGGGACAAATCTGTTTGTAGAGATTTTTGAGTCTTTGTCGTAGGTTCTAAAGCATTGTCCGATCGCAAATTTTCGCCCGGTGCGTCGCCTTCAACATCTAAACTTGATAAATTTAAATCGCTTGCCGATATGGACTCCCGGCTCAAATGATTCTCCTGGGTGCGATCGTACAAGTCGAGACAAACTAATTTGAGGTTGGGGGTTTTAAACTTAGAATGATTAACCCCCTCGTCTTGCTCTGGGGCAGCGGCCTCTTTATCGAGTGGCCCTGTTTGGCTGTGGGCGAGCACTCTCTCGGTAAAATTTAGCTGGGGATCGCTCGGGTAGCGAGTTCCAAATCTTCCCTGGTTGTAAAGCCAGACGCTGACTTTTTCCACATCCAAAGTCCGGGCTGCAGCCTCGGTAATTTCGCGAATTCCCACATTCAGCGCACCGCTATTGAGAGTCCTCTGCCGACCTAGCTGCAACAAAGCCAAACTCTGGCGGCGGAGCCGCTTTTCGCTCTCTTGGAGGGTTTGTTCTGCTTCCTTGCGCTGGGTGAGGTCGTACAAGGCACACAATGCCGTCTGCTGCCCGTTAAACACCAGCGACTGAACCGAGATCATCGCCCAGAAAGCGGTGCCGTCTGATTTTTTGCAGTGGAGTTCGTAGTTTTGGAGGTATCCGTTTTGAGCAAGTGCCTCAAGTACCTTTGGGCGATCGGCGGGGTTGAAGTAAAAGTCTGGAGTGCTGCAGCCGATCAATTTTTCTAGGGGTATGTTCAGGAGAGAAGCCAATTGAGCGTTCGCATACATAATTAAGCCGTCACAGAGGCGAGAAACTAATATCGGCACGGGAGTTGCCGAGGCGATCGCCCGAAACTGCTCTTCGCTTGAACGCAGCGCCAACTCAGCTTTGCTCAGCAAGTGAGCTTCCATCGTATCTGAATGTTCGGTGGTAGTCTCCAGCAAAAGTTCTAGGTCAACCTTTTCGCGCTTCAAGTTTTCAAGTTCCGCACTCAGCCGCTGAACGTCGAAAAGTAGCTGTTCTGTCGATGGTTCTTCCTGCATAGCAATTGAAAATGGGTAATTTTTAGTCGGTTCTGAAGTTTTTTACGGTTTTGTGCTAGTTTAACTATGACTTATTCCGATTAACTTCAGCCACCCTCATCCGGGTTCCCCGACTTAGCCGAGGATTCATCTTTACCTTTTTCGCTACTGTTCCAATTCTAAGTGCAAGGAAGGCATCAGCCTCTGCAAGTTTTTCAGGGATTTTATCTGCCAGGGGATCTGTTTAGAACCTTTGATGGCGATTTGAATATTTTTTTGCTGGCGCACTTTGATCACAAATTTTGAGACAATATTCATTCCAGAACTATTTAAAAATTCTAGCTTTCGCAAGTCTAGAGTCACCGTGTTTGGGCAGGAGTCAGCCACTTCGTTGAGCAGATCGACGATCGGTGCGTATTCTTCCACCTGGCTGAGTCGGAACGAGCCGCTACAGGTGACTGTTTGCGTAGCGCGATCGTACTGGATCGTGTAATCTTTGGTCTGAATCTCCATACTTTTGTCAGTTGCCGGTTTTGAGTGTAAAGGGGCTTTGCCTGCGTGAGCGAGGATTGAGCTTCAGGCTAGCACGATCAAAATTCAGCCGTTTGCCGAATGCCGAAGGCCTTTGCGTGTGTAACTTTTATTACATATACTGCCAACTGTACCATTGTCGCAGGGCTGTTATGAGTTATTTTAGGATTTCTCAGTTGTATCAGTTGTGGTACCAGTTGGCAAAAAGAATGCAACTGTTGACTAGCTCTCAACCCTAGTAGTCATCAGTCATTGCCAATCTAACATCTCAAATCTCAAATCTCAAATTGTATGAGTTGTGGGGGTTAACGAGACCAAATTTGGCTGAAGTTCCGAGCTATCAATTCGATTTTTATTCTCAAATTAGTATTGACAAAATCACCAAAATGTGAGAAATATTGCACATCTGACACTGAAGTGAAAGGGAGAATATTTAATGGCAATTTCAGGAATTACAGAAAAGCTTTTGGCGGCTAAAAAAGCTAAGGGAATTAGTTTTGCAGATTTGGAAAAAGTTTTGGGGCGCGACGAAGTTTGGATTGCTGCGGTTATTTACCGTCAAGCTACCGCATCAGAAGAGGAAGCCGAGAAAATTGTCTCGGCTTTGGGACTAGATAGCAAGACGGCTGCGGTTCTGTGTGAACCTCCGTTAAAAGGTTCTTTGGATGCCTCGGTTCCAGTTGACCCTCTGCTTTATCGATTCTATGAAATAATTCAGGTTTACGGGATGCCGCTCAAAGCAGTGATACAGGAAAAATTTGGTGACGGGATTATGAGCGCGATCGACTTTACTATGGATGTCGAGAAAGAAGCAGACCCAAAAGGCGATCGAGTAAAAATAATTATGTCGGGAAAATTTTTGGAATACAAAAAATGGTAAGCCCGGGCCGCTTTACTTTCAAGTGAAAAATAAAAATTCAAATTTGCTCGAATGACTCATGACTAATGACTGAAGCCTCAAAAGTGTTAACTTAGAAATAGAGATCGCGAAGCTTGACTGGCTTGGGTGTCCGCTCGGGAAACCCTTCTAGGGCAAAGCTAAGGTCGCTCCCGCGGCAACTTCCCCAGTCGAAACAAGCAACCGCAACCGTAAAGTAAGAGGCAAATATGTCAAAATATGACTCCCATCTCAGATGCTCGTTTTGCGGCAAGTCGCAAGAGTACGTCCGCAAGTTAATCGCTGGGCCCGGCGTCTACATTTGCGATGAATGCGTGGAACTGTGCAATGAAATTTTAGAGGAGGAGTTCTTTGACTCCAGTAAAACAATTGGTCAACAGATTCCCCAATCAGAGGTGCGAGAGTCTCAGGGACAAGGAACGCGGCGCCCGGGTCGATCGAATAAATCGAAAATCGTTTTAGCTCAAATTCCGAAACCAACAGAGATTAAGCAGCATTTAGACAACCACGTCATCGGCCAGCATTCAGCAAAAAAAGTCCTTTCTGTAGCAGTTTACAACCACTACAAGCGCTTGAGCGTTGACCAAGCTAAAGATAGCGACAAGTCTTCCCCTGACAGCGATGTAGAACTGCAAAAATCCAACATCCTCCTAGTGGGCCCCACAGGTTGTGGCAAAACTTTGTTAGCGCAAAGTTTGGCGCAAATGCTCGAAGTGCCGTTTGCGGTAGCGGATGCGACGACACTGACAGAAGCTGGATATGTCGGCGACGATGTAGAAAATATCTTGCTGCGGCTGTTGCAAATGTCCGATTTTGATGTTGAAGCGGCGCAGCGTGGCATTATTTATATTGATGAAATTGACAAGATTGCTCGCAAAAGCGAAAACACTTCGATCACTAGGGATGTATCGGGAGAAGGAGTGCAGCAAGCGCTGCTAAAAATGTTGGAAGGAACAGTAGTTAACGTGCCCCCACAAGGCGGCCGCAAACATCCTTACCAAGATTTTATTCAAGTTGACACTAGCAAAATTCTATTTGTTTGTGGCGGTGCTTTTGTCGGTTTGGAAAAAATAGTTGAACAGCGTTTGGGTAAAAAATCCTTGGGCTTTATTCAGCCAACAGAAAGCGACAGCAACTCGACTTTGCCGGCGAAAGACAAGCGGGCTGCTGATATTTTGCAGCAGGTACAGCCGGACGATTTAGTCAAGTTTGGTTTGATTCCTGAGTTTGTCGGGCGGATTCCGGTCGTGACGGTGATTTCGCCGCTGGATGAAGCAGCTTTGATGCAGATATTGACCGAGCCCCGAAATGCGCTGGTGAAGCAGTATCAAAAGCTGTTGAAGATGGACAGCGTGGAATTGGAATTCCAGCCGGAAGCGCTGCGGGCGATCGCCCAAGAAGCCTATCGTCGCAAAACCGGCGCGAGAGCTCTCCGCAGCATTTTAGAGGAGTTAATGCTCGATGTCATGTACGAGTTGCCTTCTCGCAAGGATGTGGCTCACTGTATGATTACTCCTGAAATGGTGGAGAAGCGATCGACTGCTGAATTGCTGTGGCATCCTGCATGGCGCAAACAGCACGAAACGGCATAATTTGTAATCTGTAGGGTGCTTGTGGCGCACCCTACAAGCTTGGCAAATTTACTTTATGACAGTAAAAAAAATGTCAGCCAATGTAGCTAAAGCCAGTAAAAAATCGAGATTGCCAGTATCCAGTTTGCTGCCGAGGATTGCAATTTACAGCGCGGTTTTGGCTGGCCTCATGGCGTCATTTTACGATTTTAGACTCGGTACACTCTCCATCTTCAGCGGTACGGAATTCTCGGAAGCAAAACAATATATTGCTAGCATCAATCGAGGGCAGCAAGCTTACTATGCAGAATACGGTCAATTTAGCGATTCCATTGCAAAATTGGGTCTGGGAATTAAAGAACAGGCAGATAACCATAATTACACGATCGGATCGTCAATGGGGCCAGTTCAAACCTTGCAGAATCAGCGCGAGCCGGCACAATTTGAAAGCGCGATCGCGATCGCCAAACCTAATGATATGAGTATCGGGAAATCCTACACGGGCGCAGTATTTGCTTTCAAAGAAAAGGGTAGCGATATGATAACAACGATTGCTGCCATTTGCGAGAGCAATGGGGTGAACGCAACTTATGCAGAAACTTGGAGTCCGCCAACTTTTGACGGCAAAGAAATTCACTGCCAGCCCGGAACAACTAAGTTAAGGTAAAACCTTGAAACTATTTTGCGTCACTTTTTGACCGTCTAAGTAAAATTGAAACTGCCAATTTCCAGGCTTGTCACCTTTTTGAAACTTGTACCAACACCAAGTATTTAATCGATCGCCCGTCGTTTTTAAATAAGATTGACTCTGGGCTGCCAATGTTCCTTGAGGATTGACTACCTTACAATAACTTCTATATTCTCCTTCTGCCAAGTTAGCAGCACTCACAGCCAAATAGACTTTTTTGTTTTGTTTCAAAGACCAAACATCCCTAAGTTTCGTTGATTCTAATTCGTCAGTTAACATTACTTGAGTCTTAGGGTTCAAATTTGCTGAGTTGATTACTCGTTTGAGATCTACTGATGTTTGAGGTTCGGGAGATTTCCCAAAAAGCGGAATAAAAATAGCAGAAATTGCTGTTAATAGTCCGACTGATATCAGTACCGGTTTTAAGTTGTGGCGCTGCTGAACTACTTCTAAGGGAATCAACGCATTAAGTGCTGCATCGGCGGAAGGATAGCGGTGTTTGAAATTAGGTTCCACCATCTTTTGCAGCCAGTCAAGAAATTCGGGAGTTAGTTGCGGTAAGCAGTGTTTAAAATTAATCCGCCCCGTATCGTCCATCAAGCTGCCAATTTCAGTAGAATTGATGCCGATTAGCAAGCAAATTAGCGTCGCGCCGAGACTGTATAAATCCGATGCAACTGTTAGCTGGCGGTTGAACATTTGTTCTGGCGGCATAAAGCCCAAAGTACCTTTAACAACGCTGCTGGCGGCCACTTCTCCCCCGCCGATTCTAGCAAATCCAAAATCGACAAGGCTGACATTCAGGCGATCGTCCACCAAGATATTTTCCGGTTTTAAATCTCTGTGAATTACTGGCGGAACGCGGTTTTGCAAGTATTTCAGGATTTCTAAAACAGAGATAGCAATTTGCTTGGTTCGCGGCGGTGTTAGCTGGCGCCAAATAGCGAGAGAATCGGCATTTTTGTATTCCTGTACCATGCAAAAACCCGATGCAGTTTGGAAGGAATCTAAATAGCGGGGAATGTTGGGATGATCCAGTTCTCGCAAAATCTGAGTTTCTTGTTCGCACGCTTGATATTGAGCCCAATTAGCTCCTGTTTGGGCAAATTGAAATTGTTTGACGGCGACGGAACGTTGGGTATTAATTTCGGTAGCGAGATAGGTAACTCTCCCCCCAGCGCGATTGTGTCCGAGTTCGCGAGTTATTTGATAGCCGTAGTTGGAAAAATCGGGGTATGCGTTCATCAGATAATTTGCTACTAGAAAAGTACGGTTGGTTATGGTTTAATCAAATTTGGCTCGGATTTGCGATATTCGGCAATGATTCTGTTTCTTTTAAAAACAATCAGATTAAGTAATGGAATAGCAGTGACGATGAGAGGGGCGATCGCACTTCCTGCTACAGCTAAAATTTTCATAGTCTCAACCGATCCTATCTCATTTTCCCACTTTAAAGACAGTTGAAGTCCGGCTCCTAAACTAATCCAAAAGCCAGCAGCAAGAAATGCGATAGCCACAGCATCGTGCTTAAAAAAACCTCTTTTAAGCTGAGCGGAAATCATAGCTTTAGCTAATTTATAAACTACCAGCCAACAACCTGAACTAACCAAAATAAGATAGAGCATTCCCATAGCAATCCACAAAGGTAATTCCGATATATCTCCCACTATCAGGAAAAACAAAGAAGAGAACATAGTCACAAGTCCAGGAACTGCAAATGCCGCGATTGTCAAGTTTCTATTATTCGTAACTGAAGCACCAAGTAAAGCTGACACCACAAAACAAACTAGCAAAGCGATTGCTTTACCCGTAGTATTACCAAAACCACTACCAAAAATTGATTCAAAAGTAATTGCTGCAAGAACGATGGCTGTAATTCCCAAAGTGGATCCAAAGACCGACGCAAACCAATTTACTTCAGTTCCATTCACTTCTGCGTTGAGTGTCTTTTCTGCTGCTGCAAAGCCAGTGACTAGCACGGCTACAGAAATCAAAAAAATTAGTCGCTGTATTTCGCCACTCAGCACCCAACCGACTAAGATAAAGAAAAACATAAAAATCCGTGTTTCTCCAAATAAATATAGCGTTTCTTTAGGTTCGGGAAGACGAGCAGTTTTAACTTGAATAGCAATTGTATGGGAATCTGGCTCGGAATTCGCGTGGAGTATAATCTGGCGCTCATAAGTTTGACGCGCTAGCAATTTGCTCGTATCTACGGTAATTTTACACTCAAACTCATTGCCTTCAAATTTATAGGTTTCAAAGAAAATCCAAGGGTGGTCGTAAGGAGTATGAGGCGGGTCATTTGGATGCGGTGCGACTTCCCATCTACCTGCTAAAATTGTATCGGGAATTGGATTGCTTACGGTAACGGTTTGTGTTACTTTTTCTCCAAATTCTGTAGCGGTGAATTGAAGGCGATCGCGCTCAATTCTCACTTTAGGTAAACGGCTGACATCAAGAGACCTCAAAGCCGTCAAAGCATCAACAGCCGACTTGTATCTATCTTGAATCCTCGGCGCTACCATCGTTTCCAGCCAATTCATCCAACCCTGCTGCAACGGCGGTACTAAATGCCGGAAATGAATGCCATAATTGGCATCAACTAAATTACCGATATCCGCAGATTTCGTACCAGTTAACAAGCAAATCAGCGTGATCCCCAAGCCGTAAAGGTCGGATGCTTTTGTTAATTTTCGGTTGAACATTTGCTCCGGCGGCATGAATCCCATCGTGCCTTTGACAACGCTGCTAGCCGCGATATTTGCGCCTCCAATTCGTGCAAAACCGAAGTCTACTAAATAAACATTGAGTTCGTCATCTATTAACAAGTTTTCTGGCTTAATGTCGCGGTGAATTATCGGCGGTTTCTGAGCTTGCAGGTAAACTAAAATCTCTAAAGTGGCGATCGCAATTTGTTTGATATCCGGCGGCGAAAAAGTCCGCGCGACAGCAGATTCGGCATTTTTGTATTCCTGCACCATGCAGAAACCGCTGTCAGTTTGAAAAGAATCGAGATAGCGTGGAATGCCAGGACGATCCAGATTTTGCAAAACTTTAATTTCTTGTTCGTAAGCTTCGTATTCTGCCCAGCTAGCACCTAATTGGGCAAATTGAAATTGCTTAATTACAACGGATTTTTTTGTGTTAATTTTTGTGGCGAGATAGGTGACGCGGCCGCCCAAACTGTTGTATCCGAGTTCGCGACTTATTTGATAGCCATGTTGGGAAAAGTCAGGAAAAGCGTTCATAGGTAATTACTATGGTTTGTAGTAAGGACTTTAGTCCTGAAGCCGTTATCTTATAAGGACTAAAGTCCTTACTAAGAACGAAACGATCGCTATTACTAACATAACTTTTTTGAAAAAAGGCGGCAAGTGTGATAGGATTTGATTTCGCGATCGGTTCTAGCGGGGAGCAGTCGCTAGAGGAAACGGGGAAAGTTCGGTGCAAGTCCGGCGCTGTCCCGCAACTGTAATGAAACCCTAAGGGTTTTTCAAGTCAGAATGCCCGCCGATATCTAACTCACTTTTGAACGCATCTGCGAGGTACGGATGATGGATGGAATTAACACGGCTGTACGCACCAAGCACAGTCTACTTGTTTGCACTGCTTGCGCTAGTGTTTGGAAAAACGGCAAGCGCGAAGGCAAAAGCGGCGGTCAACAATTCATGGAAAATTTGTCGCAACTCGCTAAAGATTGGGAGTTTTCTGATAAGTTTGAGATTCAAGAGGTTGAGTGCATGAGTGCTTGCAGTCACTCTTGTGCGGTGTGTTTTGCTGCTGTGGGGAAGTACACTTATCTGTTTGGCGATTTACCAGCAAATGAGTCGGAAAGCGTCGAGGCTGTACTCGAATGCGCGGGTCAATACTATGCTAAACCGGACGGTTTGTTGCCTTGGTCTGAGCGTCCTCAAGCTCTGAAAAAAGGCGTTTTAGCAAAGATTCCACCACTACCAAATTAGAGTTTTTCTTGTTCCTAGCATCTGCCCATTGGTGGCAACTTAACGTTCAACGCACCGTCTCTCTTGTTTTTATCGAAATCTAGATCCCCCCTAACCCCCCTTAATAAGGGGGGAACAAGAAATATTCTCAAAGTCCCCCTTCTTAAGGGGGATTTAGGGGGATCTAGACTTCGCCGAAAAGCGACTTTTATTGTAGGCTTCAGTCTTAAGTTGTCACCTACTATCTCTGCCTGGTAACGCATACCTAGAGGCTCGGCCTCCTATTAAAACCGATCTTTTATTCCAGCGAGGCAGAGCCTCTAGAGCGGTATTCCCAGGCAGAGCCTCGGAACAAGATATCCCATTACCAAATAAGCACAAAATTATCAATGCACAAAATCCCTGTTACTGTCATCACTGGTTTTCTCGGTAGCGGCAAAACTACCTTAATTCGCCACTTATTGCAAAATAATCAAGGTCGCCGCATTGCGGTTCTGGTTAACGAATTTGGCGAAATCGGAATTGACGGAGAACTGCTGCGCGATTGCCAAGTTTGCGACGAAGAAGAAGATGTCAGCAGCAATATTGTAGAACTAACAAATGGTTGTCTTTGCTGCACTGTTCAAGAGGAATTCTTGCCGACTATGCAGGAATTGTTGAAGCGCCGAGAACAAATTGATTGTATCTTAATTGAGACTTCGGGCCTCGCACTTCCTAAACCTTTGATTCAAGCTTTTCGCTGGCCGGAAATTCGCACGGGTGCTACTGTAGACGGTGTTGTTGCTGTTGTCGATTGCGAAGCTGTTGCTAGCGGTACTTTTGTCGGTGATATCGATGCTTTGATGGCACAGCGGCAGGCTGATTCTAGTTTAGATCACGAAACTCCGATCGAGGAATTGTTTGAAGACCAGTTAGCCTGTGCCGATATGGTACTTTTAACGAAGGTCGATCGCGTAGATGCGGAAACTCACAAGAAAGTCCAAAGCTGGTTGCAGCAAGAGTTGCGTCCGAGTGTGAAAATTGTGCCCTGCAAAGGTGGCGAAATTAACCCTGATGTGCTCATGGGATTTAATGCGGCGGTTGAGGATGATTTGGAGTCTCGCCCGAGTCACCACGACACGGAGGAGGAACACGAACACGATGATGATATTAACTCGACTTTCTTTATTGCCGATCGCGAATTTGAACCTGAAGCCTTGGTGAAAAAACTGCAATCCTTGATGCAGCAGGAGGAAATATATCGGATTAAAGGGTTTGTGGCGGTTCCCAAGAAACCGATGAGGATGGTGTTGCAAGGTGTGGGCTCGCGGATAGAATATTTTTACGATCGCCCTTGGCAACCTTCCGAACTCCGCCAAACCAAATTAGTGCTGATCGGTCGAGAGTTAGAGCGCGATCGAATTGCAGCTATGATTAACAACTAATTGTCATCTGAGAGGGGCGGGTCGATCGAGATTTTGAATTGCAGCAAATATTATTGGTAAAACTCGCCCCTACAAGCTCTCACCAACAATTTATTAACATTATTTAATATTGTGACCACTGCCAGCAAGTCTGGTGTACAATAACGATAATGGTTATCATTGTACAATAATCGAGGTCAAGTATGGTGACTGCTGGGGCGATCGAATCAGTTCCTGTTACCGTTCTCACGGGTTATCTCGGCGCAGGCAAAACTACGCTACTGAACCGCATTTTAACACAGGAACACGGCAAAAAAGTTGCAGTCATCGTCAACGAATTTGGCGAAGTAGGCATCGACAACCAACTGATAATTGATGCCGATGAAGAAATTTTCGAGATGAACAACGGCTGCATTTGCTGTACAGTCCGAGGCGATTTAATTCGGATTATCGGTAACTTGATGAAGCGGCGAGACAAATTCGACCACATAGTCATCGAAACCACAGGTTTAGCCGACCCCGCACCCGTAATTCAAACATTTTTTGTAGACGAAGATATGCGGGACAAATTGCTGCTAGACGCAGTTGTCACCGTAGTCGATGCCAAGCACATCTGGCAGCACTGGGACGCAGACGAAGCTCAAGAACAAATTGCATTTGCTGATGTAGTTTTGCTCAACAAAACTGATTTAGTGACTGAGGAAGAATTGGCAGAATTAGAAAAGCGGATTCGCGCCATGAATGCAATGGCAAAAATTCACCGCACCCGCAACGCTGAATTAGCAATGGATGCTTTGTTGGGCGTTAAAGCATTTGATTTGAACCGCGCATTAGAAATCGAACCCGACTTTTTGGGCGAACACACTCACGAACACGACGAAACAGTTACTTCCGTAGCAATAGTAGAATCCGGTGCCATTGACGGCAACAAATTTAGCGAGTGGATTGAGGAATTGTTGCGGACTCAAGGCCCGAATATCTTTCGGACAAAAGGCATTTTGAATATGGCCGGAGAAAACAAGCGATTTGTTTTTCAAGGAGTACATATGCTATTTGATGGCAGACCTGATCGACCTTGGAAAGCTACAGAAACTCCGAAAAACGAACTCGTATTCATCGGTCGCAACTTAAACGAAAATCAATTGCGAGAGGATTTTCGGAAATGTCTGGTTTAACTGACATATTGAAGCATTTTTAATAAGCCTTTTAGGAACAGGCAAGATG
>NZ_JAUBRM010000052.1:0-37369 GCF_036701905.1 Microcoleus sp. MON2_D5 | reverse complement strand
CCTGTTCCACAGGAATAAAATTCATCTCTTGTGGAAGGTAACAGGCAAGATGCCTGTTCCACAGGAATAAAATTCATCTCTTGTGGAAGGTAACAGGCAAGATGCCTGTTCCACAGGAATAAAATTCATTTCTTGTGGAACGGGCATCTTGCCCGTTCTTAAGAATAGTGCAACATCTCAGATTCAATAAATATGGGTAACAAAAAGACAAAGAAAAGTGAACTAACCCTGCAATTTCACGCTAAAGAAATGCTGTCTGACTACGTAACTGCTGTTACTTGGTCGCCGGATGGTACAACTTTAGCAGTCTGTTCTGCTGCGGGCGAAGTGATGCTGGCGAAAGTAGGGGCAGTTAATGAATTGTCCTTGCAAACGCTACAAACTGCCACGGGTAAATCAGCCGATTGCTTGTCTTTTTCCCGCGACAGTCAATTCCTAGCTGCTGGCGGACAAGATGGAAAAGTGCGAATTTGGCGCACCGATTCTGGGGAATTGATTGCTGATTTGGATAACCAGCGCGTCTGGGTTGACAAGTTAGCTTGGAGTCCCAACTGCAACCAGTTAGCTTTCAGTATGGGCCGCTACGTTCAAGTATGGAATGCTGAGGAGAATGTTGTTGAAGTAACGCTGAATTTCGATTCATCATCTATCCTAGATTTAGCATGGCATCCTATGGTTCAATATCTGGCAGTTAGCGGCTATCAAGGCGTCAAAGTTTGGCATGGTGAAGACTGGGACGAAGACCCGGAAATTTTATCAGTACCCTCCGCAACAGGTGCAGTTTCTTGGTCGCCACAAGGGGAATATTTAGCTTGTGGCAATATGGACAATACTCTAATTGTTAATGAATGGGGCAATTTTGAACCCTGGGTAATGCAGGGTTTTCCGGGGAAGGTTCGGGAGTTAGCTTGGTCGGATAAAACTAATTCTTTGGGTGCACCTTTGTTAGCTGCTTCGAGTTCTCAAGGCATTTCTGTCTGGGAAAGAGACGCTGATGAAAGAGTCGGTTGGGATTCTTGGGCGTTAGAAGTGCATGAAAATGTGGTAAATGCGATCGCGTTTCAACCTAACACATTTTTATTAGCTTCCGCAGCCGCAGACGGTCAAGTTTGTTTGTGGGACGAAGCAGAACAATTGCTGCAAATTCTAGAAGGTGCAGAGGGCGGTTTTTCATGTCTCGCATGGCATCCCCAAGGCCAGTTTCTCGCCGCTGGCGGCTGTGGAGGCGAATTGCTGGTTTGGTCACAATCTATGGGCGCCACAGAGTTCGGGGGGTGCTAAGTTGGTAGTATGGCGATCGCACCAGTTGGACCAAAAGATAAAAATTGAAAACTTGGTCTTGACAAAATACTAAATTACAATAACATTTTAGTGACTGCACTGATCGACAATTATCACCCAACAGCAATTTCTCCAACAACTCCACAGTATTCTCGACCAAAACCACCTGCTGAAACACCCCTTCTACCAAATGTGGAATGAAAGTAAACTCGACCTAGCAATCGCACAACACATAGAGTACGTCCAGGACTGTTATCCTCTCTTCCTTGTTAAAATTCCTTGACTGGGACTGAACAGCAAAGCCCCTAAAAATAACCCAAAAATAACTAATACAATTGCCGCCCCAGACGGCATATTAAAATAATAGCTGAGATACATACCAGTCACGCTAGCTGTAATTCCAATAATTGCTCCCAATCCCATCATTAAATGTAGCTCTTTTACCAACAAATACGCCGTTATTCCCGGCCCGATTAACAGAGAAATTACTAACAGCGCCCCCACAGTTTGCAAACTCGCAACAATCGTCAGCGTAATCGCCGAAATCATCCCTAAATAAATCCAGTTTACAGGCAAACCGGACGCTTGCGCCCCCAGCGGATCAAAAGTATAAAAGAGCAATTCTTTGTAAAGGAGTTTAACCGCTACCAAAATAATCAAAGTTATGACAAAAGTCTGCTGCACGTCAGCAGGTGCAACTGACAAGATATTCCCGAACAAAAACCCGTCTAAATCTAATTTAGTTGTCCGCAACAGGCTAATTAGCGTCACGCTAATTGCTAAAAATGTAGATAAAATTAATGCCATCACAGCATCAATTTTTAGACGAGATTGGGATTGAATCCACGCCATAATTACCGCGCTGATAATTCCCGATATAAACGCGCCGATCGAAATATTGAAACCTAAAGAAAAAGCTACTGGCAATCCTGCTAATACTGAATGGGCAATCATGTCAACCATCATTCCCATTTGCTGTACAATTAAATAGGAACCCACAACGGCGCAGAGAATTCCTAGCAAAATGCCGACGCCGATCGCATTTCGCATGAACTCGAATTTGAGTGGCTCAATTAGTAGGTTTAACATTGAATTAGATCAATAATAGGATTTTTTCAACTACAATCAACTGCACAGGCGGGACGCCCGTGCCACAATCAACTGCACAGGCGGGACGCCCGTGCCACAATCAACTGCACAGGCGGGACGCCCGTGCCACTATCAATTTTAAAGATCAATCTTTTTTTGCTTACGCTGAAACTAAACTTAAATCGTATCCATAGGCTTTTTGAATATTGGCTGCGGTGAGCACTTCCCGGCAGGAACCAGTTGCAATTAACTGCTTATTTAGCAATAATAAATTGTCGTACTGTTTTAAAGTTTCGCCTAAATCGTGGCTGATTACTAGCAATGTTTTATTTTCCGATTTGAGTTCGGCAAAAATATCGAAAATAATTTCTTCTGTTGCTTTGTCGATCGCGTTAAAAGGTTCGTCGAAAAAGAATAAATCGGCTTGTTGGGCGATCGACCTTGCTAAAAAAATCCGCTGTTGCTGTCCACCAGACAGTTCGCCAATTTGCCGATCGCGCAAATCCCACATTCCCACCCGCAGCAAAGCAGCTTTGACCAATTCTTGGGACTGCTTCGAGGGCGATCGAAACCAACCAGTCTGGACGGTTCGCGCCATCATCACCGAATTCCACACCGTAATCGGATAATCCCAGTCAATTTGCGATCGCTGCGGCACATAAGCCACCCGCGACAACTGTTCCTTCAGCAGCCGCCCCTGATATTTGACCAAACCCCGACAGGTGGGGATCAATCCCAGCATCGCTTTCACCATAGTGCTTTTCCCCGCGCCGTTGGGGCCGAACACGCCAGTTAATTGCCCCGATTCTAAATGGAAATTCACGTTGTTGAGGGCCGCAATTCCTCGATAATTGACAGCCAAGTCTTGCACTTCTAGCATAATTAGAGATTTTGAGAACGATTCTTGTTCGTAGCTACTAGAATAGGATAACTCGAAAAAGCAATAACGATTATCGTTCCAAAGGTGAAAATGTTAAAGAACTTGGCTGGAAAAACCGGCAGATTGTGGGGTACGGCTGTTTTGGCAATTGGCTGCGGAGTGGTTGCGTGCAGTGGAGGACAGAACGCCAGCAATCGGGCGCCAGAGAGTCCCGCCACAACTCAAACTCAAGCCAGTCCCGGCGGCAACTTGCCAAAAGTCGTGGCCACGACTGGCGTTATCTGCAATCTAACTAAAGAAATCGCTCAAAGTTCGATCGACACCACCTGTCTGATAGAGCCGGGAGACGACCCTCACGCCTATCAAACCAAGCCGGAAGACCGCAAAGCCATTGAAACAGCAAATCTGATTTTATACGGTGGCTACAACCACGAACCCAGCATCATTAAATTAATTCAATCCAGCAGTAATCCAGCGCCCAAAATCGCCGTCCACGAACTCGCCGTTCCCAAACCGCTGATGGGGGAACACGAGCACGAACACGGGGAAGAGAAAGCGGAAAATAAACCCCACGCAGAAGGCGAAAAAGTCCCTGATCCTCACGTTTGGCATAATCCTCAAAATGGCCGGCGCATGGTAGAAACAATTCGCGATGAATTGATCAAAGTTTCCCCCAACAATGCTCAACTTTATACAAAAAATGCAGCAAGCTTAACAGATGAGTTGCAAAAAATAGATACTTGGATCAAAGCTCAAATTGCGACTATTCCAGCAGAAAAACGCAAGTTAGTAACAACTCACGATGCTTTGAGTTACTATGCCGATGCTTACGGTTTGGAGATTGCTGGAGCTTTGCAGGGTGTGACAACAGAGGAACAGCCCACCGCAGCAAGAATTGCGGAATTGTCCTCAGAAATTAAGACCGCAGGAGTGCCGACAATTTTTGCGGAAACTACAACTAATCCGAAGTTGATGGAGACTGTGGCGAGGGAGGCTAATGTCGAAATTTCGGACAAGGAACTTTACAGCGACGAGTTGGGCGGCCCCGGCACTGGCGCTGATACATATCAGGGAATGCTGAAAACTAATACTTGCGCGATTATTTCTGGCCTCGGTGGCAATTGTACTGCCTTTGCAGGAGAAACTGCACCAAATCCCAAACCATAGAATTTCTAAAGTGCAGCAAGCACCTTACATTTGCGGGGTACAGAGAAAAACGCAGCGCTCCCAATCGCAGGGCTTTTCGATTGCAAACGCTGCGTTTGCAGCGATGACTTTAAGGTGAATTTTGGTCCTCGGTACTGGGGGGTTTTTGACCAATTCCCAATTGCTTCTTAGAGGATTTTAAGTCTTTCCAAAGCGCCTTAATATCTTTATAGGCTTTCTCAGCGCTAATTTTTCCTCCTGTTTCCAGCGAGCAAATATAAGTTATTTTCTGAGCAAACTCCTGCAAGTTGGCATTAAACGCCAAATTTTCTGGCGTGAAATCGCCGTAGTAGCGATTGCGAGGATGTAAAAAATCTTCCCGCTCTTTCATTGCCCCCTCCTAATTAAACTTTTGGTATTCAACTTTTGGTTCGGTCTCTGTTTTTAATAGCACTATTGGTACTCAGTATCGCGGCGCTAACTTGCTTCTATTGTATTGCGTAAGTAGCAATTGTGCTTTTTCGCTCTGTATTGAGTCTCTTAATGCAATTTTAACCTTAATTTAGCTTTATGTTAACTTTTCTTTAACCTTAAAACGCAAAAAATGGGAAATGCGCTGTTGGCATCTCCCTTTCGATAGATTTTAGAGTAGTTGATTAATCTTTTTTGAAGCCGAATATTTATTTGTGGCATTCGCAGCCGGTGTGGCCGCAGCCGCTGCCGTTGGGGTGGCCGTCAGCGCAAGCGCTGGAACAGTATGTTTTGCTGTCTTTTTCAATGGCTTCACTGGGGCTGACAACGCACGAGCATGAAGGACAGGCACATTTTGTTTGGGTGGCGGTAGTCATTTTAAATTCTCCTGGTGGGGTTGTTTGTCTCTACTAATATCTGAACACATATTCAGATATTAGTCAATGGAATGTAAAAGTTTTGTTACAAAAGGTTTGTCGATCGCACTAAAATGAAAATGAGAATTAAAACCAGGCGGGAAAAGATGTCACCCAACTCTGCTGTTAATGGAGCGATAAGTCAGCCTCGCGAACAAAACGATACACCAACGTGCGATTCATCGCACCTAGTTGACTGTTTGCGGGCCGGCGACATCCAAACACAAGTTCTCAACACCGCAAAAGCTCAGCGGATGGCAGAGTTTTTCAGTCTTTTGGGAGATGCGAACCGCCTGCGGCTGCTGTCTGTTTTGGCCAAACAAGAACTGTGCGTGTGTGACTTGGCTGCGGCGTTGAGTATGAGCGAATCAGCAGTATCGCACCAGTTGCGGGCGTTGCGGGCGATGCGGTTGGTAAGTTACCGCAAGGTTGGGAGACAAGTTTTTTATAGTTTACTCGATCGCCACGTTTTTGAACTTTACCAAGCAGTCGCCGAACACTTAGACGAAGCCGATTAAGCTTTTGGGCGAGGGGCAGTGGCCAAACAGGGCATTGATAATGGATTTCAAATAGTGTAGGGGCGGCTTTTACCAATTATTTCGGTTTAAGACCAATAATCTCGTAAACCCGCCCTCACCAAACTCAATATCAATCTTGGACGGTGTGGCCCGTAGCAACAACCGCCTGTGAAATTGACTCTTCAGAAGCTTGAGCTTCAACTGTAACAGTCTTAGCTGCGACATCCACATTGACAGTAGCATCGGAGTCAACAGTTTTGATGGCTTTGGTAATTGTATCAGCGCAGCCAGAGCAGACGATCGAGGGAACGTTAAGTAGTATTGCCATAATTCAGCAAATTTTCGTAGATGACAGTATTATTTTTTATTTTAATCTAAATTCGTGAAACACGCGCTTTTCCAGATTTCGGCAGGGGTTTAAACCCCTGCCTCAAAGCTCAATTCGCTTAAAACCGACTTGAGAGTTTGACGTTAAAAGTTATACATTATCTCCTACAAATATCACTTCAAACTTAATACCTGTGAAGGCGAATTAATCTCGGGTATGCACCGCCCAACGGCGGCGGCTACAGGCCGCAAACTCGCAACTAAATCTACCATATCTGGCAAAGAAAGAGCTTGCCGCGCGTCAGAAACCGATTTTTCTGGTTGCGGGTGACACTCAATAATCAATCCGTCTGCACCGCAAGCAACCGCTGCTTTGGCTAGTGGTGCGACTAATTCTCGCTTGCCGACGGCGTGAGAAGGGTCTACGATTACTGGCAAATGAGTTAACTGTTTCAGCGCTACTACTGCACCTAAATCTAATACGTTTCGCGTGTAATTGTCGAAGCTGCGGATGCCTCTTTCGCAGAGAACTACATGAGGATTTCCGTGACTGAGAATGTATTCGGCGGCCATCACAAATTCTTCGATTGTGGCTGACAAGCCGCGTTTTAGCAGAACTGGTTTTCCGGCTTGACCGATCGCCTTTAGTAACTCGAAGTTTTGCATATTGCGACTACCTAGTTGCAGCATATCAGCATAGGTGACAACTGGCTCGATTTGGGCGATCGACATTACCTCTGTCACGACGGGTAAACTGTAACGCCGGCTGACATCGGCTAAAATTTCCAGTCCCTCAATTCCCATCCCTTGGAAAGCATAGGGAGATGTGCGGGGTTTGTAGACTCCGCCTCGCAAAGCTTGCACCGATGCGGTGGATAGTTGGCGGGCGACTGTTTCCATTTGTGCGGAACTTTCGACGGTACAGGGGCCGCCGATGATTAATAATTCTTCGCCACCGACTGAGACTGTTTCTGAGAGTTTGACAATTGTTTGGTGTTCGGGATGAGATTTGGTTACGAGTTTGGCTTCTAACATGATGGTATTTTCCTCAAAATTTAAGTGGGTGGTTGACAACAAAAAACCCGGAACTTTTAGGAGTTCCGGGTTGGTGCGAAAAGACAGCGCGACAATTTACCCAGAACTTTGGTTGGGCCAAAAATAAAAGCTGTAGTACCAGTTACTGAATAATGTCATTGCTGTTTTCGCTTGTACTGGATTGGTTGTTGGGAAAAGAAGTAGAAAAAACAAAACCGCAGGTGTTAATCTGCGGTTCGCCCGGATGTTCACAGTGAATTGCCAATTCACTCCGGGCGAACTTGGCTGTACCAAAAATAAAAATAGCTGTTGGCTGTGAACATAGTTGAGGTGCTGCGATGTGTGGATTAAACACAATACTATTGGACAAGCTAGCACAGGGAGAGGGGGATGTCAAGTTATTTTTTGCAAAATGTATGGAAACGGCAATGCCGTTTTTTGGCTATGTCTGTTATTATATCGATATAGGGACAAGCCGACAAGTCCTTATATCGACAAGCGCCCCTATCCGATCGCGCGCCTGTGTGTCAGGCTAGACACATAGACAAATCGATATAGCGATATGGAAACTTTGACTACAAGTAAAACTGTGTCCGTAAAAATCTATCTACCTGAAGAGACAAGAGCCAAGTTCAAAGCATCTTGCGCCATGCGTAGCCTCAGCATGAATGAGGTTCTGTTGGAGTACATCGAAACTTGGTTACAGGAAAACGAACCCGTTTTAGAGCCAAAGCCCCAGCGCGTCAAGACGATCGCCAAAACTGAGGAAACAGACTGATGACCGATCGACTAGATCGAATAAACGGCATCCTGAAACAAACCGCGAGGGACAAATGCTGAGAGATTCAGACAACCCAGAGAAATCTTGGGAGGATTTAGAAGCCGAACTGCTTCCTCAACGTCCTTTTTATGCCCCCGGCGAGACTGAAATTGAAAAAGACCTTTATGCTAAGCGACGATGTGCTCAGCAAAAAATGAAGGCTGAAAAACGCCCCGATATTGCAGGCCGCTCTTATTACTACTGCACGGAGACAAATAATGATGACTAACTCGAATTACCGACTGCTACCTGCCAGAGATGAGTATGTCCAAGTGTCTATCTATCTCAATCGGGTGCATTTGGACGGATATACGCCCGATCGCGCGATCGCGCAATTGATCGAAATGGGTTATGCTCCTACTTTGCAATATCAGTGGAATCCAAAACGAAATGAGTTTGATTTATTTGCTCTGATTCACGATCGCCCGATCGCCGATTCACTGATGGATAAACAGGCTTGTGATGCTCTCTGGGCTGCTTTTAACCAATCTTCGCTTTACGTGATTGGTTGCGAGGCGGCGCAAAATCCTAACTGGCTAGCGGCTGGCAGCTTTAACGATCCGCGCCGTCACGCTACGCCGGAGGAAATCGAGCCTCTGGAAGCAAATGCTAGCGCCGCTGCTTAATATTTTAGTCGTGAGCGCAACTGGCACAAAAAAGGTACGTAGTTGCGCTTAAGCGCTCTTAATAATATCTATGAAAGAGCGCTCTCTTGGCAACTATGTGCCTCAAAAATCTTTAACTATGGCACACTACGGATATTCGATCGCGCGATGGGGTTTAAAGCTGTAACGTGATTCTTGGACAAAGTTACCCATTGATGGAATTGTTGGGTAACTCTCTAGCAAGTCTCTCGATAACGTCACTAAGACTGCTTGCGGTAAGCTGAACTCGTTTTTCCTCTAGCCACTTAGTAGCAGTCTCGGTCAGGCTTAGGTTGACCTTACGCTTAGGCTCGCTGTAAATCTTTTTTCTAGGCATTTTGTTGTTCCGTATTAATTACGCATACAATAAGAGTAAGGCAGAAATGAGGTAAAAGCAAATGTTACTCAGTTTCAAGACGGAATTAAAACCCAATAACAAACAGGTGACTAGATTTCGGCAGCATTGCGGAGTAGCAAGACACGCTTACAACTGGGGGAATTCAATCATCCTTGAAACATTGACACTCAGGGAGACGGATAAAAGTGTAAAGATCCCTTCTGCAATTGATCTACACAAACGTTTAGTAGCAGAAGTCAAACCTTTGCATCCCTGGTATTACGAATCTTCCAAGGCAAGCCCACAGCAGGCTCTGACTGAATTGAGAACAGCTTGGGATAGATGCTTCAAAAAGGTATCTAAACAGCCTAGATTCAAAAAGAAAGGTGTATCGGGTGACTCCTTCTACCTAGAACAAGGAACCAAAGCAAAGCCAGGAATTAATAACGACGGCAAGCGTGTCAAGTTACCTAAGATTGGCTGGGTTAGGCTGCACGAACCATTACCAATTACGGCAGTTCACAACTGCGTAATCAGTCGAAAAGCTGACAGATGGTTCATTGCTTTTAAATGCGAAATTGAACAGCCCGCAACTCCACCTGACCGTCCTACCGTCGGAGTTGATATCGGCATCAAGCAGCTAGCTGTTTGTTCTAACGGCGAAGTCTTTGCCAACCCCAAAGCCTATCGTCGGATGAACCGTAAAATGAAACGCCTGCAACGACGTGTCAGCAAGCGAGTTAAAGGGTCTAACAACCGCAAAAAGGCAATCGCTAAACTAGCCAAGCTGCACCTAAAAGTGTCAAACATCCGAAAAGATGCTATTCATAAGCTAACAATTTACCTCGCCAAAAACCACAGTGAGGTCAAGATTGAAGATTTGAATGTTAAGGCATTTTTGAAGAATCACAGATTGGCTGGTGCAATCGCCGACTGCGGAATGTACGAATTCAAGCGTCAACTTGAATATAAAACCGAAAAGTTTAACTCAAAATTGACGCTCATAGATCAATTCTTTCCTAGCAGTCAAATCTGCTCAAATTGCTGTAATCATCGGCATAAAATGCCATTAAGAGTCCGAGCCTTTGAATGTCCCAGTTGTGGAAATATTCAAGACCGTGACTTGAATGCCTCGAAAAACATAGAACGTTGGTTTGTAGGAATATTTATTCCAGAACGTTCAGAATTGGCGGTGAGTTCCACCGTGTCAGCCTGCGGAGTAGACAAGCCCGACAGCAGTCATGTTGTCGCTACTGTGAAACAGGAAGTTAACACCACAAGCGCTCATGTCCAGCTATGTCGAGATTTGGGTAGCTATGGGTAAGTTTAATGGAACGGTTGGAGGACACGATGCCGTGTCCAAAGGGTCTTTTTAGGGGGGATGCGAGGGGGATATGGTCTTGGCTATAAACGAGAGACACAAAGGTTTTTAGGCGATTGTTGACACGAATGACATTATTAATCCCAGCCGAAGTCTCGATCGCACAATTCGGCTAGTCTTTGGTTGTGCGATCGAAAATATGCTCTCAATTGGTCGTATACTGTCTCGCTGATGGGGGGATATTGGGTGGCGTTGTACTTTTCGTAGGTTTGTAGTTGGTGGGGCGGTAAGTCTAAAAATTCGAGGACGGTGTTGAGGATTTCCCATGGGTTGCTATACAAGTCTTCGCTTTTGAGGATTAAAAGTTGTGATTTGGGAAAAAGTTTCATCCAGGCTGGGAGTTGATCGGCGTAAATGCCGCGGGTTAGATAGCTGTGGTGTTGGTGTTCGTAACTATAGTATTTGGGGTTGGCTAGGAGTTTTTCTATTTCGCCTTTGAGTCTTTCGGGCTCGGCGGCGATCGCCTCTTCTAATGAGAGAGATTCGTAGCCTATTTTGATATAGTAATAATAGTGGGAAATTGCCCGTTCTACGGGGTTTCTCAGCAGGGCGATTATTTTAACTTTGGGACATAAATCATAAATTCGCTGGGGAACTTGGGGGTGACAGATGTAGTAGGGGCTAGCTTCTCCGGTTAGTAGGTTTTCGCCTGTTGGGGGCTGGGGAAATTGGGAACAGTACCACTCCCAGGTTTTATCGAAGTTGAAGTCGAAGTAATGAATTTCTTTTTCGGCGGCGGGGGCGATTTGGGGATGTTGGATTAGGTAATTGTACAGAGATGTTGTGCCGCCTTTTTGGGCTCCGATGATGATGAAGTCGGGGGGTTTGGGAGTTTGTTTCATGGGTTGTAGGTTTTATATTTTGCACTTGTACTGACAGTGTGCCGGAGGGTAAAATGGAAATTCGATCGCACTTGGAGGCATTACGGAAATACGATCGCACTTGGGGGCATTACGGAAATTCGATCGCCCCATTTAGACTCGATCGCACTGAGAAGCCTAACCGCTCGATCGCCGGATCTTGATTGTAGATTCCGGTGGTTGAAAGCGCTAGCAAGGCGAAGACACAAACAAAGCCGACAAGATAAGGGCTGGGAAATACATAGGATACGATCGCGATCGCTGTTTTGTGGTGATCGAATTCACTCTCGCTCTGACCGCTGACATTTCTATTTAACTAGATTAGAGTGCAGTTAGGGAGTTCTAATCCCTGCGGGGCAAATCCTTCGCTGAAAAATCTATTATTATCGGCGGTGATTTTGGTTGTCGGTTTGGGGGTTTTATTTTTCAGCCAAAGTACAGATTTAAATTTGTGCAACAGGGTGATATGCAACTTGCAAAAAATGGGAACAATAAAGATGGGATTGTACTGTCGAGCAGTAACTACCTGCAATACCATCTCTGAAATAATTCAGGAAGGCGTCAATGTTTAAGAGCAAATTATCCAAAGTTATCGTATCCCTGCTGCGGCGGATTGCTGGTGTTACCAGATCCGGGGCGAAGCGGCTGATGAGAGCAATGCTGCAAGCGCTGATGGCTATGGGCCGCAGGGCGCAACTACCGATGGCGGGGTTTGTGCTGCCGACGGTGACGATGGTGTTGTTGGTAGTGATTTTGTTGACTGTGGCGATTACGCTGCGATCGTTCGATCGGGCTAATACGGCGCGTAACGTGCGCGTGAACCAGCAGGTGCTGGCGGCCGCCACTCCCGCGCTCGATCGGGCAAAAGCAAAAATTGAATATATGCTGCGGGAAGACCCGCAAAGACCGACGGCTACTCCCTCCGACGCAGAAATGTATCGCATCATGTCGTCTTATGATGCAACAAATGACTTTTATACTTTTAAGGGCGAGCAGCGGCTGATCCTGAGAGCCGATCTTGACGGCGCTGGTATAACCCTTGACGATCCAAAACTAGGGCTTTTGATTGGTTCGCCTGCGAGGGAAAACGAGGCGCTAAATACTGCCTGGAGATATCCCGTCGATACGAACAACGACGGGAAATTGGATACTTTTACTCTTTACGGAATATACTTTCGCACCCCAAGAGCAGCAGTAGCCAGAGCGAGAAAGTCGCTAGATGCGAGAACACCTCCAATGGACCCAGGAACTCTCAACCCGGCTTGCACCCAGGGAGAAGGAACAGTTGCAAGTTTGGTGGGCGACTCTGGTTGGGAGAGAAAAAGTGGCAGAATCCAGAAAAGTTTCTTTGTTTACACAGTTAACGTACCCATAACAGCTAAAGATATCGCAGACAACGGGTTAGATAATACGTATCAAGCTTTCCAGGGAACTACCAGTGTATCTGCCCTAGAATACCAGCAAGACCAAAGTCGCATCCCCCTCAGCAACAATGCCGTTGTGTATGAAGACGATCTAGATATATCGCCCGGGCCTCCGCTCAGCCTAAACGGGCGGATGCTTACAAATAGCAACTTATTAGTATCGTCTTTGGGCGGTAACAGAAGAATTAGATTATTTCAAGTCAGCAGCCAGCAATCTTGTTTTTACGAGCGAGAAAATAGCAAAATTGTTGTAGCAGGTAACGTAGTCAACGGGTGGTCGGGCAGCACAGTGGCACCAGCAAACAATCCCGTAGAAGTACATCTATTCACAAAAAGCGGCGAAACACCACCGACTATAGGCAACTTGCCTTCGCCGGCAATTGACCCGAACAATCAATCTGTTACGCAAAACAGTCTTGGTGTACTGTACAACAACGACGCTTACTCCGCGCGGTTAGATGCGCTGGTAGCTGCAGTTACAGATCCAGCAAACTACCCAGTTGAGGTTATTCAAGCGACGCAGCCCCCCAAGAGTCAGACCCCCGAGCAAGCACTGGAAGATTATTTTAAAGCACGGCTGCGGAAAGTTCCTTTTGCAGAAGTACCTCCGGGAACAGCAAACCGAGGAGTCGATCCGGCAGATGCTCCCTACATTATTCAAGACAATGGTGTTAATAGCCTGAGACCCATTGATAAGTGGAGCCTTCCTACTACTGGAACGGCGGCTCAAGGTACTCTCTCTGGAGCGGGACGGGCTGAGATCACTATCCCTCCGGCTCAGCTACCATCGCGAAAACCCCCTCTGCCACTTTCTGGTGAGAGCGAAACAAATTTGGGCGAACGAGTCGCCGTAGGCAACAACTTGCCAGAAAAGCGTTGGGATGGGAGCAAGAACCAGTTTGTCAGTGACGAACAATCGGTAATCGGAGCTACATGGACTGACGGAGGAGAGCGCACCCGCACACCGCAAGTGACCAAACTAGCTGACGCGGGAGCAACAGATCGCGGCAACGGTACAGGGGAAGTACCACCCCAGACAATTCCTCCTTACAGAGATGGTTTCTGGGAAAAAGCAGCGGCTGAAATACCGAAAAATTTCTTGGACAGTGTTGGTGGGCTGCGAGTAATTACCAGCGCCGGAGTATACGATCGCACCAACTCCTTCCTGCCGCCGCCCCGTTGGATAGAAACTGTAAATCCTGCTGCTCCCACCTTGAAAAGTGGCCCAGCATTGATAACGCCAAACCCTCCCGCTAACAATACTTACGACGACCCTGCAACTCCCGCCAATGAGCGGTACCCTGTAGTGTGGCCAGACTCAATGCCGATGTCACCCTTGGGACCGGGGTCGCAAGTGTATGACAACGTAGCTGGTAATTGGATTCCCTGGCCGGGAGTACCAACACCACTAGACATCGGCTTGCCGCCAGCAGTAGTAAGTCCTGTGGGTGAAACCCCCGCGACGGCTTTCAAATTTGCTAAAGGCGACTTGCGGATGCGGGCAACGGCAGTTTATCACTATGCAAACAATGGCTACGACCCTATAGCGCTAGCAGCAGCGCAAGTCGCTGCACCAGGAACCCAGCCACAGCAAACCCCTGTAGCCTGTATCAGCAGCTACTACGACCCCAGCAACGCTTCCACAGCCAGAAACATCGTAGGGCTGACGGATGTCAGCGGAGACGTAACACCACGATCACCAGTCACACGGGGAGCACAGCAGGCATTTATCGGCTCCAACAACGGCATCGTCTACGGCCCTCCAACAGTCAGGCTGAATCCCGGTACTTCTCGGCCGAACGCCTTTGGCTTGCTTACGGGTGGAGAACCTATTTTGGAAGCCCAGGCAAACTTAGTCTTCCCGGACGGTAGGTTTGCCAACGGGCCGTTGAGAACCGCCCTCCAAGTCCCTGATGGCCAGCGCACGCTAGCACAAAAAGCAGCTATTGACTCGACTAATTGCGCGCTACAGATACTTGACGGCACGATCAACCGCGGTGCTCAACTGATTCCTATTCCCGACGGGGCAATTCAAGAAGTAGCATTTTTGAACGCCAGAGAAGTCAAGGCGATCGATCGCGACAACACGGCCACGACGGTTAACGAAGCCTTTACCCTCAGCAGCCCCTTCCCCGTGCCCCTGCCTCGCAATCCCCAAGCAGCAACTTTAACAGGCAATTACGACCAGCCGCTAGAAGAACGGCAACCCATAGAAATTCGGGCTACTCAGTTAGACATCAATGTCTTGCGCGGCGCGCCCGTTGCAGGACCCCGGGCTACTCCGCCTGAGTGGTTGCTGCCCAATAGCGGGATTATCTATGCCAGCCGAGACGACGCATTGCCCGATCGCAGCGCTAGATCGGCAGATGCTGAAAACAGCAAAAGATTAAGTCCCACAGACTATCGGCTCGACCCCACCCGCAAGCCCAGCGGCATTGTCCTGATTAACGGAGACCAGCTATTTCGCGGCGGAAACCCCACAGGAGAAAATAGTGTAAACAAGGTAGTCAGAGAAAAAGGGCTGACGTTGGTATCGAATTTGCCAGCTTACATCAAAGGAAGATTTAACCTTCACGGCACCATCCAGCCTCCAGCTCCGGGTGCTGCACCCAATAATAATATTGTGCCAGTGGAAGAGTTTCGTGAGTTGGTAACCCCGCCAGCTCCTCCGGCAGACCCAGGTTGGGGCAACTTTTACGCTCGCACCAGTGACAATAATGGCCTTAACCCAAACTTTGCCTGCCGTGCGCTCGATCCGAGGCTCCCGGACTGCACTCTGGGCGACTTCTGGAGACCGGCAACTGTACTGGTAGATTCACTAACCCTGCTCTCGTCAAATTACCGTTTTGGCTTCCGCAACGAGGGAGACTTTGACCTGAGAAACAATGCAGGCGCTGCTGCTGTGTGGCCGCGCAGACAGCAAGGATTTTTCAACAACAACTTTGTCACTAACGGACTTTCCAGCGGCGCGTTTTCAACTAACGGCATTTTAGTCGGTACTCCCGGTGCTGTCGGTGCTGCGCTGACAGACGCTACCTACACGGCTGCTTTTCCTGCGAATGGGTTGTTCACGAGTTCTTACTTCAACAATTTTGTTACTCCCGTCCAGCGGCGCGGAAATTTCCCCGAGTACGTGATGGAAACCTGCACAAAACTGCCGGTGGCTGCCTGTACTGATAATGACTGGTTTGTCAATCCTCTAGCAGCCATACCACTCAGGGCATCCGACCCGGCGCGCCCAGCAAATTATACTTCACCACCTACTAACCCAGCGCAAGCTGCTGCTGCTACTTTCCAAGCTGGGTCAACGGTAGATCCCCCAGTGGCTGCATTGCAGCGATTCCCCCGGCGCGTGGCTTTTTCAAGAAACGCCGCTGCCGCTACTCCCCTTATTTTCACCCAGCTAAACACCGCCGCTGTCCAGCCTTTAGGGATTGGTGCTGCTCCTGGACGAGCGATCGCACCCGGTGTCGGTGCTGCCAAACCTAATTCTCTGTGGTTTGCCGGAGGCGGTGTGGGTAATGTCAACTTCAATGCCACCACTGCTCCCTATGTAGTCAACAACCCCACTGTCACCACTGCCGCCGTTACCCCTCCCGACACCACAGACGGAGCAAATGTAGCAGTACCACGTTTAGGGCCAACTTCACTACCCGCCAATTCGGCAATAGGACCAACGCCAAGCCCAGCAGCGCCAATTCCACTAACACCACCACTACCCTTCAACGGGTCACAGCCGCTACTGCTCCCAGTCCCGCAGATCCAAATTGGTTCAGCAGCAACCGCTCCCGGCGGAACTACCATGCCAAGAGGCACCGCCGCAGGTAATGCCAGAAATACAGCGTGGATATCCCAGGCTGTAGATACTCCATTCAATGTGATCGTGGGAGCCGGTGACACTCCTTCACGGACACTTGATGCTGGCTTCACCAGCGGAGACTTTAACGGCGGCTTGCAAAACTTGCCCCGATTCTTGGAAAGCTGGGATAACGGGCGCTTTGCTACCAACATCCGAGGCTCTTTCATTCAGCAAAGGCGCAGCGCCTTTAGCACTGCACCCTACCAGCCAATTTTGCCGCCAGCTTACCAGCAAAGCGTGCCGGCTGCATCTCTAGCGAGCGTGTTTCAGCTTCAGAGACAACCGGCAGGGACTCCCCTTCCGTCGCTAACTATCGCAAATACGTACAACACTGATACTGGTGCTGGATTTATTCCTTATTTCAGCCCGCCCCTCCGAAACTGGGGTTTTGACGTGGGTCTGCTATCTCAGCCTCCTGACTTGTTTACCCAAAGATTCACTACTCCTTCGACAAAGACTCAGCCTGCTGAATATTTCCGGGAAGTATCTCGCAATGATGAGTGGGTAACAACTCTGATGTGCGGAGTTGTAGCTCCCGATCAGCCGAATCCGGGTGCAGGTAAGAATGCAACTGCGAGTAGACCAAGTAACTGCCCCCCTTCCCCTTAACCCTCTAACTTTCTGCCGCGCAATTACTGGAGTCCTATTTATGACTAAGCCAAAACAACACCAAAATTTATCCCAGCCGCGAGATGGTGGCTACACGATTATCGAGTCATTGGTAGCGATGATTGTAGTTTCGGTGCTGATGATCGCCATCGCCCCGGTGATGGCTTTCTCAGTAGCGACTCGCGTGCAAGCGCGGCGGGTGGAACTGGCCACGCAGGCGGCGAGAACTTATATCGACGGTTTGAGAACAGGGGCGATCCGACCCATCGGCTCAACGCCAGCAAGCCAGCCGGGATTTCCTACAGACGCCACAACCGCTCCCCCAAGCTCCGCTGCTTTGTACTGTTTTAAGTCAGAGCAAACGAGCGACGCCTGTGGTATTAGCAAAAAAGACTTTTACGTTCAGGGTATTCGTTCTTCTGGGAACAACCCGACAGACACAGGCTATTCTTTAAAAGTCCGCGTTTACAGAGCCGATGCCCCCTTCGGATCTTTGACAACCGGACAACAATCAGTTGCTAATTCCGGGCTCGGCGACCCTAAAGCGCCTTTGGTGGAAATGCAGACAGAAATCCCACCTACTACTAATGGAGGTGGTTCGGCGCGTCAATCATTATGTTCTCGCCTTAACCCCGGTGCAGCAGCTAACGACCCCTTATGTAAGTAATCAAAGCCTTGTTATTAAATCAAAATCCCTCTCCTCAATTGGCTAAGGAAGAAGTCAAAATGAAAAATTTACTCAGGTTACTTCTCAAAACCCAACAGCAGCAAAACCGCTCTGGGCAAGCTCAAACAGAAAAGGGCATGACTCTGGTCGAGCTATTGGTCGGAGCGATTATGGCATTTTTAATCATCACCCCGATGCTCGGTTTTGTAGTTGATATGCTGAATACCGACAGGAGGGAACAAGTCAAGGCCAACACCGAGCAAGACATTCAGGCGGCCGTTGATTTCATTGCTCAAGATTTAAATCAAGCTATTTATATTTACGATAACGCTGGAATTACTGCTATTAAAAGCAGTCTGCCTACTCCTATTAGCCCTCAAGTCGGAACTCCCATTCTGGTCTTTTGGAAACGGAAGCAGGTGAAAAATGCTGTTTCCGTTGATACTAACCCGACTACTCGCGTACCGCCAAAAGATTGTAATACAACAAATAAACCTTGTAACGACACATATGTACGATCCCTAATTGCCTATTACCAAATTAAAGATGATACTCCTGGCATATGGTGTCAACCTCAAGGAAGCGAGTGTCCTACCCGCATTGTCCGCTATGAAATTCACGAGGGCATCGTGAAAGACTCAACTAAAACCGATGCAAGTCGTTACTACAGCGGTGGGGAAGTTAATCAAGGTCAAGAAGTAAGTCCCGGTTTTAACCCAAGTTTTAACTTTAGCCAGCCAACGCAGAACGTAACACAAGGGAATGCTTTTCTACCGCCTGAGGTACTGGTGAATTATATAGACCACACTAAGGCCGCTGTCGGTCCACAAATCGACCCAGCCGAGTGCACAAAAGCTCTCGGCAATCCCACTGCCACCGTACCAGGGCAACTCGCACCAGTCGCAATCCTAGAACCAACCCTAAAAGTAACCGACCCAGATAAAAATAGCTTCTACGCTTGTGTAGATACAGCGAGAAACATAGCCAGAGTTACTATCAGAGGAAACAGCCTGCGCCGCCTTCAACCCAACGATGCTGAGTTCAAAGCCACGAGTTCGGCATTTTTCCCAACAGCAAGCGTACAAGTACAAGGTCGCGGCGCGTTAGGAAAATAACTTATGCCTAAAACACATTTCCGAATCGCCGGCCACCGATAAACAATAGGATAGTACCATGAAAACCCCACCGATATTATTAAAAATTTTGCAGAACTCTGCCACCAAAGCCCACCCTAAATTCAACAAAAGTGCATCCAGAAAAGGCGATGGAGGATTCACCCTTCTAGAAGTGCTCGTGATAGCCTTAATCATAGGTATATTAAGCTCGATCGCCGCTCCAAGCTGGCTGGCCTTCATCAACAGACAAAGAGTTCGCACAGTGAACGATCGCGTTTTCCAATCATTACGACTTGCACAAAGCGAAGCAAAGCGAACTAAGCGCGATGTCACAGTTACATTTTCTGCCCCATCTGTCGATCCGCCAACAATTACGTTTGACCCACCACTAGCTACGGGTGGTAGTACGCAGACGTTAAATGCTGGAGGCGAAATCAAACCCGGCACTATTAAACTTGTCTCTAATGCAACCTCAATCACTTTTGACTACCTGGGAAACGTGAAGGATCAACTTCCCTTAGATACATCAAATACTCGTCGATTTGTTGCCACAGCTTCTACTGTGAACGGTGCTGCTAAGCAGTGTGCGATCGTGGAAACTATCATAGGAGGAATGAGAACTGCTGAAGGAAATGATCCAGCAAATGGTGGGTGTCCATGATAGCTTTAAATACATTTTTTAATTTTAATCTCTAACAGCAATTCCGTGTAAGTGCAGAATTGCTAAAATCTCTTAATTTAAATTATTTTATATTTCAAATCATATTAAAAAAGTCCCAATATGCAGCTAGAACTAAAGCAAATAATCATCCAGCCAGGAAATCAACTATTACTAAAAGACATAACCTGGCTTATGTTTGAAACCCTACTAATAGAATTAGGAGAAAGTCGCGCATCCCGACTTTCATACAGCAAAGGAACCTTAGAAATCATGGTTCCGCTAATGGAACACGAAGTTACCAAAGTCCTGATTAGCGACTGAGTAAAAATTCTGCTTGAAAAATTAGACATCGAATTTTGGCCTCTGGGTTCCACCACCTTCAAAAATGAAAAAATGGCTGAAGGAGTAGAACCAGACGCCTGTTTTTACATCCAAAACGAAGCCGCAGTCAGAGGCAAAAACCGCATCGACTTAGAAACAGATCCACCTCCCGATTTAGCCATAGAAATCGACCTCACCTCCCGCACTCAGTTCAACAACTACGAAGCATTAGGAGTTCCCGAATTGTGGCGCTACAACGGCCGCAACCTGCAAATGGGCGTATTGCAAAATCGAAAATACATACAGTCCGATCGCAGTCTCCAGTTTCCCAACCTCCCCATCACCGAACTCATCCCCCAGTATTTAGAACAAAGCAAAACAGCCGGCAGAAACATCGCCATGAAAGCGTTTCGATATTGGGTAAAAGCGCAAATTTAGCGGGGCGATGACAAAGTTGCAGTAGCGAAACCGCACAACCGTTTCCTTACCCGCTTTTTGAAATTGGTGAGGAGGAAGACCAACAGTCACAAATAAAGGTTAAATTTTAGATGTAGTTGCGCTCGATTCGCTCTTTTCTAAGATTAAGAGCGAATCGAACCCAACAACATACCTTCGGGCGATTTATGCGATCGGGCGATTTATGCGATCGGGCGATTTATGCGATCGGGCGATGACAAAATTGCTGTAGGGAAACCGCACAACCGTTTCCTGACAACCGTTTCCTTACCCGCTTTCTTAAATTTGCATAAATTTTCAGTAAATACCGATCTATGCACTCCCCAAACCCAAAAGTTAAAATATAGCCAATAAAAAATAGCTCCTCCTAGCTGTTTTTTTTGCCAGCTAAATATCAGGGAGTGCATCTACGTGTCAATAAATAAAACGCTCAAAGGCAGAGCCACTACACCTGCCGCAGGTTTTACAATGATAGAGCTATTGATAATTATTTTAATCATAGGAATATTTAGTGCGATCGTCACCCCCTCCTGGCTGATGTTCATCAACAACCAGCGTTTAAAAGCATCGCTCGATCGAGCGTATTGGGCAATGGAACTTGCACACAGCAACGCCAAACGTGACAAAATTTCATGGCAAGCCAGCTTCAAACAAGTAGGAGAAAATGTACAAATAGCAGTTCACCCCGCCGACATTTCCCCAGCCCAAGTACCAGCCAGTCAATGGAAAAACCTAGAACCGCAAATTCAAATAGATCCAGGTGAAACAACAGTGCTCCAAGTAAATGAAAACAACGAGCAAAAAGAAAACGGCACAATCCGGCGCGTCATGTTCAACCATCGAGGTTGCCCCGTATCTCGAAGCGACCACGACTGCACCCTAACGAGTATAAGAGCCAAAGGAACCCTAACGCTATATCATCCCAACTTAAGAAACAGCCAACGCTGCATCATCATCTCCACCCTCCTAGGACATAAACGCACCTCCCAAAGACAATCAAAAGCCAACGAAAACAAAAGATATTGTTACTGAGTCACTGACGTAGGGTGCGTCAGGGAAAACGGTATTACCCGAAATCAGAGCACGGCAGTGCCCAAGGCGTGTCAGCCTCAGCCAACCATCTGCCAGTCCGCTAGTCGGCCAGTCCGCCAGGGAATGAATTCCCTGTCTAATAGCTAAAGTCCTCTCAAAGAGGACTGAAGAACTCATGAGTCGTCTGAAGACGACTTTAGCTTTGAGGCAGGGGTTTCAACCCCTGCCGGACTATTGGTTGTACGTTAATTTGACACCAATGGGCATTGCCACGTCCTCAATAGCCCTGTTGTCGATCGTTATCTTCCAGGTCAATTCCTGACGGCACATCTCAGACATAATCAACTACTTCTTACTCGGCGCAATCTTCTCAATAGAAATCAGCGACTCCATCACCGACTCCACAATCGGCGCCGCCACCGTCCCCCCCGAACCGTCCTTCGGCTCGTCAATCACCGCCAAAACCACATACCGAGGAGCCTCCACAGGCATAATTCCCACAAAGCTAGTAATAATCGCCTTGTCAGAATAACCCCCACCAGCATTAGCTTTTTGAGCCGTACCCGTTTTTCCAGCAATCCGATACCCAGGAATTTGTGCAGCTTTCCCCGTACCACCATCAACCACAGTTTCCATCATTTCTAACACCTGCTTAGTAGTTTCCGGCGAAAAAACCTGCTTCGGAACCGGCCTCGGAAGCTTCCAATAAGCTTCACCGTCCCTATCAAAAAGTCCCCGCACAACGTGAGGAGTCACCAACTTGCCACCGTTAGCCAAAGCCCCGTTAAGCTGCACCAACTGCATCGGAGTAATCGAAAAACCTTGCCCAAAAGCCGTAGTAGCAACTTCCACCGGAGAGTTAATAAATTGCTCTCGATTTTTAAGCTGACTGGTTACTTCAAAAGGCAAATCTGTTCCCGCAGTTTGTCCGAGTCCGAGTTTTTCTAAAGCTTGATAGTAAAGAGAAGCTTTCATACTTCTCATTACGTGCACCATCCCCACATTACTAGAATGTTTCAAAATCTCAGTAACAGTGGAAGGGCCGCGCGCCCCTGCTTGTTTGTAATCGGAATTTTGGATAGTCCAGCCATCCATGAAAATCCGACCTTCATCCTTAAACACACTATTAGGTTTCACCGCACCCGCTTCCAGAGCGATCGCCACATTAATCGCCTTAAAAGTCGAACCAGGCTCATAAACATCAGTTACAGCCCAATTTTTATAGCGCGACAAATCGAAATTAAAATATTGATTCGGGTCATAAGAAGGTTCCGCTACAACTGACAGCAATTCCCCGTTACGGGCATCCATCACAATCACCGTGCCCCGCTTCGCATCGTGTTCCTTCATTTTTTCCTTAAGCGCAGTTCGGGCAGCCCGCTGCAAGCGAGTGTCGATCGTCAATTGCAATTTCAAGTCATCAAGCTGCACAAATCCCGCCGTCAGCCGATCGGGAACCCAACTCCCATTGCTCGACCTGCTAAACTGAATCGACGGCATCGATCGTTCCAACAAATTCTGCTGGCTGTATTCCACCCCGGCTTGTCCCTTCCGTTCCCCGTCCACATAACCGAGGATATCCGCCGCCAACTCCTGCTGCGGGTAAAAACGCTGCTGCTGCCGCAGCAACTCCAAGCCATCCACCAGACTCTCTTTAATTTGCATCTGAGCGACGCGATCGGCAACCTCTTGAGGCAGAGACTCCGCAATTGTAATACCGCTTTCACCAAGATTAAACCTGCGTATCAATTCAGTTTCCGACGTAGTGCCCGGACTCAGTTCGAGCGCCAGCATCGGAGCCAATGTAGCAGCAATTTCGGCCTTCGAGTGGTTAAACAACTTCGGGTGAGCGTAGAGCGTGTACACCTCTCTGTCGATCGCCAAAACATTCCCTGCGCGGTCAACTATCGGCCGTCTCGGTACAAACGGCTTCGTTTTGAGAGTTTGCTGCTGCTCGGCCTGTTTATGCAGCGCCGGAGCTCGCGTCACCTGCAAATAAAACAAATTCACAGCCAGCCCCAGCCCCCCCAGCATCAACACCGCCCACACGGCCCACAAACGGAACTTGCTGCGCTTTAAACGCTCCACCGGCCGCCCCCAAGATGCAGCCGTCTGTTGTGGCGATCGGCCGAAACTGCCCGAAGATCTAGGTTTGGCTGGTTTTTCCCACCCTGTGCGAGCGCCTGCCTGTTTTGTGCGTTTGAAATTCGGCGATCTGTAGCGGTCAAAACGGGGGTCGTAGCTCATGGCATTAAAAATTCAATAGCAAGTTAGAGCGTTTTAGAATTTATAATTTATAACTTAAATATTAAAATATAAAATTCACGACTTGGGAATGAGCACTCCCTATCAAGGTTGGGATCACACCTACAGTTGCATTCTGTTTTTTGAAGTGGTGTTAATTATTTTTAATTTGTAACTTCTCGTTGGAAGCAGAAAATCGATCGCGACTTGCAAAAAAGTCAAAAAGGAAATTAGAGCCTCGAATTTTCAGGCCCTCGGACACTCAGGCCCTCGGGCGCTCTACGCTTTGACACAGATTTAATAGCCCAGCGGTGTTTCCACACCGCCTCCCTTCTTGAGAGCGGGCTCAGAATTTGGTGCCGCAACGGGCGATCGAGTTTCAGGGGCCGGCTGCAAGAAAATCGAGTTCCCAGGATTCTGCGGAGCCAAACCGGTTTCGGGATTTTGGGCTTCTTTAGCAAGTTGGTGTTTCAAAACTTCACTAGAAGCACTCAATTGCTGTTCCCGGAGGCGCAGAGTTTCCAGTTTTTGATACTCCTGGCTCCAGCGCTGCTCGCCGTAAACAGTCAAGCCGTAGAGACTCAGAGCTCCGCCCAAAAGCATAAGTGCTGCCACTGAGGAGGCGCGCTGTGCCTGCAGGAGCGATCGCAACCACACTGGCTGCTGCTGGCGAGCTGGCATGACTTTCAGCACCGATGCGGACTGCCGAACCTGAGCCTGTTCGTCTGCTGGCGAGTAGTTGGGCAATACCGGCCCTGTCTTCGCCCGCCTAGCCCGGGCAATAGAAGTAACTTTGCTTTTGGCTGGGCCAGCAGAGGGCTTGCGGGTCGATCGGGAGCGGGGAGAATCCGGGGATCTGATAGCAGCGGTCATAGAGTTCACCAATACGTAAAGTGGGGTAGCTTCAGCTTGATTGAGGTTAAGAGTTTTTTGTCTCCAGAGCGCCAGTTGTGGCAATCTGGGCTCGATCGGTTATCCTTACCAAAGATACCTCACAAGCCAACCAACCCATCCTACCACTGGTCTCTTTGACTTCAGGATTTGCCAAAAAAAAAGAAATCTTTGCTGGTTAGCGATAATCTATGTGAAATTTATGAATAAATGCAGTATTGTAATCAACGAGCGAATCGTTGAGCTATTCGTGCCAGCATTGTTTCTGAAGTACACTATTCCCTTCCTTGCGATGGGTTTTCAGTCTTAAGGAGTTTTTATGAACAAGGGATTAATTCGTTTGACTTTGGTAGTGGGCTTGGCAGTAGCCCTCGGCGCCTGCGGCGGAGAGGGCGGCACTGGCGGCGGTGGCTCTAGCCCCTCTCCGGGCGGCGCTGGCGGCGCTGGCGGCACTGGCGGCGCTGGCACTACTACTACTTCTCCTACTTCTTCCCCATCTCCAAAGTCCACTCCTGGGACTGGTGGGGCTGGTGGAGCTGGGGCTGGTGGAACAGCTTCCCCTTCTCCTAAAAAGTCTCCCTAACTAGGGCGATCCGAGAGTGTTTGCCCAACGAGCCTAGCCTCCAGGTGAAAAATCGTTCGCTCCTCGCATTTTTTCATCTCAGAGGTCTAGGTCTCAAGTTGGGTGTTAGTTGTAGTCTGATGCTTTTACTAAAGTTTCAGTACGTCCCCTTAGTGCCGCAAAGTCCGCTTGGCGCTGGGTTACAAGGGCATTAGCTTTCAAGTGGAAAATTTGACTCCCGGGATGCAGGTTATGAAACTCAAGCCTCTGACGGGAGGTTTGAAGACAGTGCCATTGCTGCTGCCTCAACTCGAAGGTCAACCGGAGGAGATGGCAGAATTGAGGCAAATTTTGCACTCGATCGAGTCTCGCTTTCTTTCCCCGCCACTTTGGCTCGCAGACGAGAGGAAAGCAAGTTGAGCTTTGGATGCTCGTCGAAGACTTCCTCGATGAGAGCATCCGCATGGCTACTCGATTTGTTTACTAAGAGTTTCGCGCCGGTGCGGGCAAGCAAATCGACCCGTCTGTTTTGAGCCAGTTTAGTGATTCAATTGGCGCCGCGCCACTTCTGTATTAACCCTGCCTCGGCAAAACTCGCTCCAGTTGCCCCTGAGTGCTGCTTTAAACCTATTGCACCGTCGCTGGTAGGATGGTGCTAGTTTGCTAGGCGATGCCTTGAGCATGGCTGATATTCCTTGCTGCTGTCGCCATGCTGAGTCCTTTAGCTTTAATTCCTCAATACCGAGTTAAGCATCCTTCGCTGTTTCAGCGTATTGCCCAAATTCACCGAATTTGTGGGGAAACCCAGCCTCCGGGAGGTGAAATTCTACCGATCGGGCGATAGTGCCTGCCTGAAAATTCCCGGTAAACTATTAACTGCTGCCCAACACTTACAGTGTTGACCCTCCTGCAGTGGCAAATAGACAATAGTTTAAAAATTTTTCATATCACATTTTAAAGAAGAAGTCAAGGATATAGGGGAGATAAGATAAATTTTTCAATTTGTTTTAATATTTCTATACTTAGATGTTACCAGTAAAACCCCAGCTCGGCCGCCGGCAAGGCAACAGCCTGCTGCGTGTGCAAGGGCGCGCGCTGGAGCTGCAGCAGGCAAGATCGTGCTAATCAGTGGTAGGATGAGCGATCAAAAATGTATCGAAATGTAAAGTGCAGCGCCGCTCTAGGTTTTGAAAGCCATTTAGTTAAAAGATTGAGGTAAGTAGTTTTATGCCCGCGACCGTCCCCTTTGAACAGATTGACCGCATTGTTTGGAATCAGCACCACGATCCATTTGAAGTGCTAGGCCCTCACGCGATCGAAGAAAATGGCAAAAAAGTCTGGGTCGTCCGAGCTTATCTGCCGAATGCGGATGCGGTATCGGTAGTTTTGCCGGAGGCCAGGGCCGAATACCCGATGAAATCAGAGCATCACCCTCACTTTTTTGAATGTACGATCGAAACCCCAGAACTAGCAAACTATCAACTGCGGGTCAAAGAAGGAGAACACGATCGCTTTATCTACGACCCCTACGCCTTTCGATCGCCGAAACTCACAGAATTTGACATTCACTTATTCTCAGAAGGCAACCACCACCGGATTTACGAAAAACTGGGGGCACACCTCACCGAAGTAGACGGCATCACAGGAGTATATTTTGCCGTTTGGGCCCCGAATGCCCGAAATGTATCAGTTTTAGGAGATTTCAACTATTGGGACGGCCGCAAACATCAAATGCGGAAATCGCAAAACGGCATCTGGGAATTATTTATTCCGGGACTATCCGTGGGAACTTCCTACAAATACGAAGTGAAAAACCAAGACGGACATCCCTACGAAAAGTCCGATCCTTACGGTTTCCAGCAAGAAGTGCGGCCGAAAACAGCATCAATTGTCACCGACTTAAACACCTACAATTGGAACGACAGCGCTTGGATCGAAAAGCGGCGGCACACAGACCAACTGACGCAGCCGGTTTCGGTTTACGAATGCCACATCGGTTCTTGGCTGCACGCCGCTACTGACGAACCCGCCGTGCTACCAAATGGGGAAATACAACCCGCCGTGCAAGTTTCGGAACTGAATCCCGGGGCGCGCTTTCTGACTTACCGGGAATTGGCCGATCGGCTGATACCCTACGTCAAAGATTTGGGATTCACTCACATCGAAATGCTGCCGATCGCCGAACATCCTTTCGACGGTTCTTGGGGCTATCAAGTCACCGGTTATTTCGCCCCAACTTCCCGCTACGGCACACCTGAAGATTTCATGTATTTTGTTGACCAGTGCCACGCCAACGGCATTGGCGTACTGGTGGACTGGGTACCGGGACATTTCCCCAAAGACGGCCACGGTTTGGCTTTCTTTGACGGAACTCACTTGTACGAACACGCCGACCCCCGCAAGGGCGAACACAAAGAGTGGGGAACCCTAGTATTTAACTACGGCCGCAACGAAGTGCGGAATTTCCTAGTATCAAACGCTCTGTTTTGGTTTGACAAGTACCACATCGACGGGATTCGCGTAGATGCGGTAGCCTCGATGCTTTATTTGGATTACTGCCGCGAACCCGGAGAATGGCTGACCAACCAATACGGAGGGCGTGAAAATATTGAGGCAGCGGATTTTCTGCGTCAGGCGAATCACGTCATTTTTAGCTATTTCCCAGGTGCGCTGTCGATCGCCGAAGAATCTACCTCTTGGCCGATGGTATCTTGGCCGACCTATGTAGGCGGTTTGGGCTTCAACCTGAAGTGGAACATGGGTTGGATGCACGATATGCTGGACTATTTCCACATGGACCCGTGGTTCCGCCAGTTCCACCAGAACAACATAACTTTCAGTATGTGGTACAACCACAGCGAGAATTTCATGCTGGCTTTGTCCCACGATGAAGTCGTCCACGGCAAAGCCCACATCATCGGGAAAATGCCAGGGGACGAATGGCAAAAGTTTGCAAACGTGCGCTGTTTGTTTACTTTTATGTTTGCTCATCCCGGAAAGAAAACGATCTTTATGGGCATGGAGTTCGGCCAGTGGCACGAGTGGAACGTTTGGGGAGATTTGCAGTGGCAATTGCTGCAATTCGAGCCGCACCAAAAGTTGAAGCTGTTTTTTAAAGATTTGAACAATTTGTACCGCAGCGAAACGGCACTTTACAGTCAAGATTTTGCTGAGGATGGGTTTGAGTGGATTGATTGCAGCGACAACCGGCACAGTGTCGTGGCATTTGTGCGCCGAGAGAAGGATGGCGACGACTTTGTGGTGATCGTGTGCAATTTTACGCCCCAGCCGCACTCTCACTATCGCGTAGGAGTGCCGGAACCAGGTTTCTATACGGAGTTGTTTAACAGCGACGCCCGGGAATACGGCGGCAGCAATATGGGGAATTTGGGGGGCAAGTGGACTGAGGAGTGGTGGTTCCACAACAGTGCTTATTCGATCGACTTGTGTTTGCCACCTTTGGGCGTGTTGATTTTAAAGCTCGATCGGGCAAAAACAACAGCCAAATCTCAAGAGTTTTAAGTTGTGAGTCGTGAGAGTTTTGAGTTAAGAAAAATCAAAACTTTATCAAACCTAAAAATTTGAGGGTATTCAGAAACCCGGTTTCTCCAAGAAATCGGGTTTTTTTTGTTTTGTTGTTGTGGTGAATATCTCGACGGGGTGACAAACCCGTCAAAAGACCTACTGAGGGCGGAGCGTTGCATAATAGCGGGAGGATTTTGATTTTTTTTGTAGGTGTGGCCATACCCCCGAAGGCGTGTATTTTCACAGCAGGCGGGACGCTTAACCCATACTCCCCACAAGAATCATCCTCCAATTGTGCCAAGCCGAATTAATTATAATTAGGCGCAATAAACTACCCTTTTTTCTGATGTGTATCAGGGCGATGTTCTTGATTATATATATGTTCTGACGGGGTTGTCATCCAGGGAAGTGCGTAAATCATGTTCTTTTTTAAGTGGTATTAATTACCAATGCCAATTTTTCATGCCCAATTTTTACTTCTCAAATTTTAATTTCGAGTATCGGAAGCGCCAAGATTATAAGAAACTTTTGACGGCTCAACTGTTACAACTTCCGAAATAGATTGTTCTGCCACTGCCTCTAAAGTTGGCAGTGGTAGATGCTTCATTTCCCAAACTTTCAGCAAAATTAGATATTCATAAAAAGCTTGCAGCGTGCACCAAGCCAATCCCGCTTGGCCGTCAAGAAATCCGCCCAGTAAAATATACATATAGAAAAAGCGAACCACAGGCCGCAAAGGCAAGCGCAAAGAAAAATCTTTCAAAGCGCGGCGCCTTTCCACCTCCGAGGCGCCAAACAATAAATCCCACCAATTTACTTGGCCCGCTTCTAATTGACGGAGAGTTTCAGCCGCCTCGTCAGTCGAGTAGCGGTTGTGCTTTTCAATCCAGCGGGAAAGACCTTTGCTGCAAGTATAGTGAGGGTAAGTTTCCTTCAAAAAGTGAGTAGGCCCGTTGCAGACTTCCCGTTCAGTGTGACCGTAGTCAGTAAACCACACTCGGTCTTTGCGAAAGAGACGCATTTGATAACGGGGATATTGAGTGCTGCGGCGAATCCAGCGCTCCATAAATATTACTTTTTCAGCTACGTAATAGCCGATATATTCTTGACTTTCGATCGCCTTTAAGCATTCAGCAAACAGTGCAGGCGTCATCCGCTCGTCTGCTTCGAGGATGTAAACCCATTCGTACTTGCACGGGACTTCTTGGAGCATCCAAGTCCGCTGGCGTCCGTGAGTTTCAAAGCGGTGCTGCACTGTTTGCACGGCATAGTCCTGAACAATCTCAAGGGTGCGATCGGTGCTGAAAGAATCAACTACAATGATATCGTCACAAAGCAGTGCCGATTCAATGCAAGCGGCGATATCAATCTCTTCGTTGTAAGTCAGAATATAAATTGAGAACATTCCCAGCTTTCAGTAAGGGCAAACTATTGGGTAAACAAACTATTTCTCAGGGATGTCTCGACCAGCGCGATCCCTGCCAGCGCCGGTCAATTTTTGCGGCGGCCGAACCGCATAATTCCCATACTTCTCAATCCCGTCCAACCAACAGTAATGTAGCCGATCGCTAACAGCAAACTGGTGATTCCCGTCTGCAAACTCGAATTTCTCGATCGAGTTCTTAACTCTTTCTCTTTTTGTTGCTTGCGGGTGCGAATCTCGTTGCGAGCTTGATTGGGCAGTTCTTGGGCTTGCTGTTCGAGGAATTTGTCGAGGGCTTTCGGGTCATTTTTCGACTCCTGAAGCACAGCTTTCCATTCCTTGGGAACCTCTGGACTCTTGAGTGCTTGTTGCAGCTTCCCGTCGTCTTGTAGCAGTGCGGCTATCTGGGTGCGACGCTGGCTTTTGAGCTCTTCTACCTGAGTTTTAAATTGAGGGCTTTTAAGTTGCGCCTCAAGTTGACCTTCGGCTTGTCCCGCTTCTTGATCGACTTGAGCCAGAGCATCCTTGAGTTCCAAACGAGTATTGTTGAGGTGAACGGGAACCAGAGATAGGTAAACTAGACCTAACAAGCTGGAAATCAACAGCGCCCAGAATCGCAAGTCCAGCCCAACATTGCGTCGCTCAATAGAGACTCCACTGCTGCTGTCTACCCAAAAGCCAGTCATCAGCAGGGCGATACCGATCAAAGGAATAATGCCCCTGTCAACTATCTGAGTTGCTGCAGCCAACTGCCAGCCTCGATTGAGAAGGTCTGAACTTTCTCCCGGCAGCGACAGAACAATGCAGTCAAGCAAAGCAGAGAGAATCAAGATAATCCCGACTACTTTTAGAGTTCGAGCAGCTACTGAAGAAAATTGACGGCTATTACTTGCTTTCATAATTCGTGTTAGATAATTCTACACCTTTAGATTCAAGGGGGTAGTTGAGTGGATTTTGTTGAAGGAGTTAAGCTATTTTCCACCAAAATAGCTGCTTCGGGTACCGAACTCGACTTTCCTCTGGGTTGTCACAGACTGCAGTTGCGAGCCAAAAGGTCGAGTTTCTGAGCAACTATCCAGAGTTGGACGCAGGAGGCTGTAGGCTTCTGGGCTGGCTGTAAAGCTTGGTCAAGATAGCGTCCAGAAACTCCAGCAAGCAACTGCTGGCTTCTTCTATAGTCTGACGAATCCAGCGTAAAGATGAGCTCTACACACTTGGGTTCCTGGTTTTAACTAGCTTTCGCTCGCGCGGCCGTGCCAGAAATAATAGACACAGGAGGAGCGCGTTTCGTTGGGTTTCACCCCCTATGGCTCCCACCACCCGATCGCCTGCCCGAGGGGGTGGAACTACATCCCTTGTCTTATAGTAATTGATATAAGAGAGGGCGGGAATAAATAATTGTTTACCAACCTTTTTAACCTCCAATTACCAACAGCACGATACGGCAGTCACAAATACACGACTAGCGGTTTTTTACTTGGGAATTCTGTTTACTATATCACGTTGTTGCAGGTAAATTTTACTTATCCCTTCTTGCTTAATAGTCCCAAATTACTAATCACTATTTACTCATCGGCAACTATTAATTATGGTCAGGTTGAAGAATTTATTATTCAATAGTAAAAGTGCAAAGCTTGACATTTTTTGGTAGGATAATTTTGAGCGCTGTTCAAATTGGGTGGTAATGACTGCAATGATTTCTGATGTTTACACGTTGAGAGAACTGGAAAGATCGATCGCATCCGATCCGGACAAGTGGCGTCCGATCGTGTTTACTAACGGCTGCTTCGATATCCTGCACTGCGGTCACGTCCGCTATTTGCAGGCGGCAAAAAATTTGGGGCGATCGCTCGTTGTGGGTTTGAATAGCGACGCCAGCGTGCAAGCTATCAAACCGCAGCAGCCGGGATTGCCGCCCCGCCCGATCGTACCGGAAAATCAGCGAGCCGAAGTGTTAGCCGCTCTCAAACCAGTAGACGCCGTAGTAATTTTTTCGGAGATTACAGCAACTAAACTGATAAATATCCTGAAGCCTGATATATACGTTAAAGGAGGCGACTATCAAGTCGAAACTCTGCCGGAAGCACCGGCCGTTATCGCCGGAGGTGGCAAGATTTCCTTGATAGAAATAGAAGTTCCGAGTTCTACCAGTGCGATCGTCAAACGCATTTTACAATTAGGTACTTAACCCTTGATCGCAAACAGCAAACAGTGAGCTAAACTCAGAAGTTGCCCCATCAAAAAACACGCTTGGTGCGATATCTCGTACAACTTCATCCCAATTGCTAAGCAGGAGATAATTTTAATGGAACTCACAAGCAATAATACGATCGCGGAAATCATACAAAGACACAAAGCAGAGTTACTAGCAGACTGGCTCAAAGAACTGCAAAATACCGGGCTGCGCCGGGACGACTTGATGAGAGCCAAAGAATTGCGCTCTGAGTGTCAAGAGTTCTTGCAATTGCTCCACATTGCAGTCGGACACGGTAACTTTAGCGACATCCAGACACCCGAATGGGAAAATATGCGGGTGTTGCTAGCAGAAGTTTCGCGATCGCGCGTTCAGAGAGGCTTTACTCCCTCAGAGATAGCGAGTTTCATTTTATGCTTCAAAAAGCCATTGTTCGATCGGCTTTGTCATGAACTGACAGAAAACCGCGACGCACTTGTCGAGCAACTTTGGCTTTCCACCAGTTTATTAGACCAGCTTGGCCTTTGGGTGACAGAAATATTTCTCAAAGCTCGCGAAGAAGTTATAGAACGCCAGCAGCAAGAAATGCTGGAATTGTCAACACCCGTAGTCAAACTTTGGCAAGGCATTCTCGCTTTACCCATGATCGGGACTCTCGACAGTGCCCGCACTCAAATAGTAATGGAAACTCTGTTGCAAGAAATCATGGAAACTGGCTCAGAATTTGCGATTTTAGACATTACAGGCGTGCCGACTGTTGACACTTTAGTTGCTCAACATTTATTAAAAACTGTAGCAGCCGCCCGTTTAATGGGTACTGAGTGCATCATCAGTGGCATTCGCCCGCAAATAGCTCAAACCATAGTTCACTTGGGAGTTGACTTGCAGGATATTCTCACAAAAGCTACTTTAGCAGATGCTTTTAAAGTCGCGTTGCAGCGCCAAGGTTTAATTATAAAAACTCTTAAAGAGGAAAAGTAAAAATATTGCTATCTGACATGATAACTCAAGTAAATGTTAGCAAGTAGGTGAATTTATGGAACGAATACCGATTCTTCAAATGGGAGAATTTTTGCTAGTAACAATTCAAGTAGATATGCACGACCGCTTAGCAATGACGCTGCAAGATGACCTGACGAACCGCATCGTCAAAACAGGTGTCAAAGGTGTGTTAATAGAAATTTCTTCCCTCGAAATTGTTGATTCTTTTATCGGTCGCATTATCAACAATATCGCTAGTATGTCGCGAATTTTAGATGCGGAAACAGTTGTGGTCGGGATGCAGCCAGCGGTTGCTATTACCCTCGTTGAGTTGGGGCTTTCCCTGACAGGAGTTCGCACAGCTTTAAGCGTTGAAAAGGGCATGATTTTGTTAAGAAAATCCTTGGGTTGGTCTCTTGACGAGCAAGCGTAAGCAATCGATTAATTGTCCCCTGACTGAGGCACAGGCAGTCAAGAAACCTAGTTTGTTTGTAGATACCTTGTTGACAAACAGAAGATTTCTTAGGAAAGGGCTTACGCACTCAAGGGGGTTAAATCAAGGGTTTAAGATTCCTGCACTATGTTCTATTTTGAGAGAAAATCGTAGTAAGTGCGTAAGTCCTATTAGGAGAAACTAAGTTGATGAGCGTAAGTCCTATATTTTGGGGAGAAGTTCTATTTTGGTACAGTAGCCGCCATGTCAAAACGTGAGATACTAGAAATCCGATCGTCATCCGATATAGTCCACGTCCGACAGCAAGTGCGAATTTGGGCTGTAGCAATGGGATTCGGTTTAGTAGACCAAACAAAAATCGTTACCGCAGCCAGCGAACTCGCCCGCAATACTGTAGACTACGGCAAAGGGGGAACTGTAACTCTCGAAACGCTCCAATTAGGAACCCGCAAAGGGCTGAGGCTGATATTTGAAGACAAGGGCCCGGGAATTCCAGACATCGAATTGGCAATGACTGACGGTTATACTTCTAATCACGGTTTGGGTTTGGGACTCAGTGGTTCTAAACGGTTGATGCACGAATTTGAGATTGTTTCCAAAGTGGGTAAGGGAACTAAAATTGCGATCGTCCGCTGGCGGTGAGTAAGTAATACGATTTGAGAGTTGAGATTTTAGATTAAAGCATTGGGAATGACTGATGACTATCGGGGTTTGGAGCTTGCGTATAGTTGCATTCTTTTTTTAAATTGGTATAAAGAGCAACCAGCAAAGCCAAGAAGTAATTCTTGGAATGCCACCCCATACCCGGAGAGGGTTGGCGTATGGAGGATTTCATGATTAGAGCTGATAAAAAATGATAGATGCCGTAGCCCTGCCCGTAACAGAAGAAAGTCAAGTGGGAGAAGCGCGCCGAATCGCAGTCGCCCTCGCGACCGAAGTCGGATTTAACGAGACCGATCGCGGTAAAGTGGCAATTGTTACCACCGAAGCAGCAAAAAACGTGGTCAAGCACGCCCGCGAAGGAGAACTTTTGCTGCGAACATTAAAAACAACGGCAGGATATAGCATTGAAATAGTAGCGCTAGACCGGGGGCAGGGCATGGCAAATGTCGCGCTGTGTCTGCGGGACGGTTTTTCTACAGCGGGAAGCCCTGGAACAGGACTGGGGGCAATTAAACGCCTCTCTAATTTTTTTGATATTCATTCTGTACCAAAACTCGGGACAGCCTTATTAGCGCGGCTGGAACCGACCCAAAATAGCCGGGAAGCCTTCCAAAACAGCAATTACTTGGAATTTGGGGTGATCCACTTGCCGAAAGTAGGAGAGCAAATTTGCGGGGATTCGTGGGCGACAGAAAATCACCTTGACAAAAACCTGATTTTAGTTGCAGACGGGCTCGGCTACGGGGATTTGGCGGAGGAAGCGTCTCGCGAAGCAGTGCGCGTATTTCAAGAAAACGCCAAACTCGGGCCGAAAGCAATTTTAGAGAAGGCGCACGCTGCTTTAAAAAATACAAGAGGAGCGGCTGCGGCGATCGCCCAAATAGATCCTACCCAACAAACAATTTGTTTTGCCGGAATTGGCAACATCAGCGGTGTAGTTGTCACAGATAACCAAAGCCGCAGCATGGTTTCCTACAACGGCACAGTTGGACATATGATGCGAAAAGTAGCAGAATTTGTCTATCCTTGGTCGCAGCAGTCCCTACTCATCATGCACTCTGACGGTTTGGCGGCGCAGTGGAATTTAAACCGCTACCCGGGTTTAGCCTCCAGACATCCTGCTTTAATCGCAGCCGTGCTCTACCGGGATTTCAAACGCACTCGCGATGACATGACAGTTATAGTAGCCAAGATGAGAGAAGCAGCGTGAGTTACCCAATCCTGACGACGGAAGTCCGCTTTGAACAAGACATCGTACAAGTACGCCAAAGAGCTCGCCAAATTGCTAAAGGGCTGGGATTCGATTCCCAAGTACAAACCCGCATCGCCACAGCAGTTTCCGAAATTGCCCGCAATGCTTTCAAATATGCCGGCGGTGGCAAAGTAGAATTCATTGTGGAAGGGGAATCGCCCCAAATTTTTCGGACTCGGATTTCCGACACGGGGCCGGGAATTGCTGATTTACCGGCTGTGTTAAGCCCCAATTTTCGATCGCAAACCGGCGCGGGACTCGGTTTAGCTGCTGCGAAACGGTTGATGGACGAAGTGAAAATCGACTCTGCGCCCGCTCGCGGAACGGCTGTACAATTAATTAAACAGTTTTCCAAACATATGCCTGCGCGGAGTGCGATCGAACTAAATCAATTAGTTGACAAACTAGCGCGCCAAATTCCTGAAGATCCCTATGCCGAAATTCAGCAGCAAAATCAAGAATTACTACGCACTTTAGACGAACTCCGCCAGCGTCAAGAAGAACTCGTACAATTAAATCAACAACTAGAAGATACCAATCGCGGAGTCCTGGCACTTTACGCTGAATTGAACGATAAGGCCGAATCTCTCCGGCGCGCCAGCGAACTCAAAACCAGCTTTCTCTCTAATATGAGCCACGAGTTTCGCACTCCGCTAACGGCCATTATGAGCCTTTCGGAAATATTGTTACATCGCCTCGACGGAGAACTTTCCCCCGAACAGGACAAGCAAGTAAATTACATTTACAAATCCGCCGAGTCTCTCGCAGAACTTGTCAACGACTCGTTAGATTTAGCCAAAGTAGAAGCCGGAAAACTAACTGTTCGCGTGGCTGATTTTGAAGTCGAAGATTTGTTCAGCGCGCTGCGAGGAATGATGCGCCCCCTGGTTCCCCAAAACTCTGCCGTTTCTATAATTTTTGAAGATCCTCTCGAACTTCCAATCCTTACAACCGACGAGGGAAAAGTTTCTCAGATTTTGCGAAATCTGATTTCTAATGCCCTCAAATTTACCGAAGCAGGTGAAGTTCGAGTTGCTGCGGAAATAGGAGAAGAGGGAACAGTTACTTTTTCAGTAGCAGATACGGGCATCGGCATTCCCCCAGCCGATCAAAGGCGGATTTTTGAAGAATTTGTCCAACTCGAAAATCCCTTGCAGATGCGCGTCAAAGGCACGGGATTGGGATTGTCTCTGTGTAAAAAACTGGCAGAATTTCTGGGGGGAAGCATTGAAATGACAAGTTCACCCGGAGTGGGTTCGACTTTTTTTGTAACACTGCCGATTCTGTATCCTGGAGAGGAAGAAAACCCTTTGGAAATGTCCCCTGCTAAGGGAGATGAGATATCGCTGGCAAGCGCAAATTCTCGTAGCTTGCGGGGTTCCGGGGCATCGCCAGCGGCGGATTCAGCAGCCCAAGTTTTGATTGGGGAGGATGAAGATAGTTTTTCGGTATTTTCTGAAAAACTTGCCACCAATTCATTGTACTGCGATATAGGTCGCCAACGGCGCTGAAGGTGGGTTCGGCTGCTCTTTGAGCAACCGCAAGCAATTTTTATCGACATTGTGATACCGGATCTGACCGAATTTGAGGTTTGGGAAGGGTTGAAATGCGATCGGACTACTTGTCAAATACCTGCTATCGTGCTGGCGGGGTGACAACCCCGCCAAAACCCGGAGCGGGTGAGGGGTTGACCGACTTGTGGTAAAAAAAGATAGGTCAGAAGAAGGTTGCCAACGACCTATCAAAAAATATGCTACCCCTATTTTATCAGACGCATCTCCAACAACACTTAACTCGTTCTCAGTTTTTAGTATTAGGTATCTTGCTTGCT
>NZ_JAUBRM010000051.1:0-54086 GCF_036701905.1 Microcoleus sp. MON2_D5 | reverse complement strand
AGAGGTACTGGAATAATAATGAATCCTCCTGTATTTATTGTTTTAAGCACTGCCTAGCCCTTAACTGAACCGTATTGGGATGTAACGGATGGAAGGAAGAAGGAAGAAGGAAGAAGGAAGAAGGAAGAAGGAAAAAGGAATAATCATTCCTCAAACTCGCAATGCCCAATGCTTTTCGGCACAATTTTCAATTCCCAATGACCAATTATCAATTCCCAAAACAAATAGGGGGTGCCTTGCGCCCCCCTACTAATTAACTAAAACTCACTAAAGTAGGAAACAATTATTAGCCACCGATTTGCACTTTTACCACGCGGTTCTTTTCTGCTTCTGCTTTGGGCAAATTCAGGTGCAAAACTCCATTTTTGTACTCAGCTTCTACGCTGTCATTTTGAACCCGTGCGGGTAGGGGAATCACCCGGCGGAACGAACCGTAACGGAACTCAGAGCGAGTCATGCCTTTATCTTCACTCTTAGTTTCCTGACGGCGTTCGCCGCTAATAGCAACAGCTTCTGCGGTTACTTGTACGTCCAAATCCTTAGCTTCCATGCCCGGAACTTCTAATTTAAGGTGGATGGCTTCGGGAGTTTCATCGAGTTCGGCGGGGGGGAGAAAAGCAACACCGTTAGATGCGCGATCGGTTGCCGGAGTCAAGCTATCAAACAACCGATTCATTTCTCGTTGCAAGGAGTCCATTTCCCGCAAAGGTTCCCAACGAATAAGTGCCATAACTAATACCTCGACTATCTGAAGTTTTTAGGGTTGAGAAACACTTGACTCAACCTGTATTTAATATATTCCAGCTCCAAAAATAGGGGTATTCGGTTTTCCGCAAAAAGGCCGATCGCATTACCGAACATTGGCGAGCAATAATGTTGAGTGAGTCGGTTTGAGAGTGGAGATTTGAGATTGACTCCACAGATAAATCTGGAAGTTTGACCAAGAGTCTAAAATTTCAAGTATCCGTTTTTGGGCGAAGTCAGCCGATTTGAGGTTGGAGAGTTGAGATTTGAGATTGACTCCACACATGACTCGGGAATTTTTAACTTTGGTCTAAAATTTTTTGCTTTCCACCACTCCTGTCTGCTAGCAACTATCTGTTGGTGGGCGAAGTCATTGCAGGTGGCGCTATTCGATCGCATCGGAACCCAACAATTTGAGATTTTAGATTTAATTTAGAATTCCCAACCTAAAATCTCACATTCCACATATAACGAAACAAAATTAACTCCACCGCGAATGCTGATAAGAAGCGTAGGTATCAAACAAAGCACCCACTAAACCAAAAGTTAGACCAATCACGAAAAAGCCCTGGAGGGGACAGCCGCTGCCGAAAGTAGCTAAGAACTGCAAAATCATGTCTTCTCCAGAACGACCAACTCCTTGGAGAGCAGGCACGAAGCCGATCAGCGAAAAGCTAGTCAATCCCGCGCCGATTAACAAGACGGGGGCGACAAAGCTCAACAGGCTGGTCAGCAGTACAGAGCGAAGAAAATTGGGAAAAATGCTCATAAGAGTCAGTAAATTCAGCTAAACTGCCGAAAGGTGCAAGCAAACAAAACTTGTCCTTTTCTACGATAGGCAGCGATCGCCATCAGTGGCCAGTTCTGTCAGAAATCTTAAATGTTATAGAAAAAACTTGTTTAAGATTTGTAGATAGATTTCATTTTTTACAGTTGTTCTACACTCGAAATCCCCTTGAGCACCACTACATCTTCGAGCCTCAGTTTGTGGAGTCAGCGGTTGCTGGCAGCAGCTTTATTGGGCGGCCAAGTCATGCTGCACTTGCTGAAGGGCAAAATTCACCGCCGCAACACCATCGACCAAATGGCAGCAGTCGGCCCGGAATCTCTGCTGATTGCTTTGCTGACTGCGGGTTTTGTCGGCATGGTATTTACTATTCAGGTAGCCAGGGAGTTTATTAACCTCGGTGCCGCCAATGTCGTAGGTGGCGTTTTGGCTTTGTCTTTGACTCGCGAGCTCGGCCCCGTCTTAACAGCCGTAATCGTGACGGGACGAGTAGGTTCGGCTTTTGCAGCGGAAATCGGCACGATGCAGGTAACAGAACAGATAGATGCCCTGCTGATGCTCAGAACAGACCCCATCGACTATTTAGTCATTCCCCGCGTCCTTGCTTGCTGCTTGATGCTGCCAATTTTAACCATCATGTGTCTCGTCACCGGTGTCCTCGGCGGACTGCTGATTGCTACAACGATGTACGGCATCTCTCAAAGCGTGTTTTTAGAATCAGTCCGCAATTTCCTGAGTCTGTGGGATATTTGCAGCGCGGCAATTAAGGCTTTTGTATTCGGTGGCTTGATTGCTGTAATCGGCACTAGCTGGGGTTTGACCACCACCGGCGGGGCAAAAGGCGTCGGTCAATCGACTACTACGGCGGTGGTGACGGCTTTACTGGCTATTTTTATTGTGAACTTTTTCCTGACTTGGCTGATGTTTCAGGGGACGGGCTCAAGCGTACTCAAAGGCTTGTAAGCTAGGAAACAGTTGACACTCCCGGGCGTAAACGCGCGGGGATTCTTTAATCTACGATTCAACTTGCTGAAGCAGGATTTCTCCAACAACAGTAGAGGTCAATTCTCCTAAAGCGTTGCTTGGCTCAAGACCAAAGGTTCCGACGTGTCCCGCCGTACCCAATCCTCGACGAAGGATATTTCTAGCTGCGTTGAAATCTCTATCCATTACACACCCACATTTACAAACGTGTGTTCTCGTGGATAGCGTTTTTTTGACAATTTCACCGCACTTAGAGCATTCTTGGGTGGTGTACTGTGGGTTCACCGCAACCGTAATCTTTCCAAATACTTTACCGAAGTATTCAAGCCAAACACGAAATTGATACCAAGATGCGTCATTAATAGACTTAGCTAAACAGTGATTCTTCACCATGTTTTTGATTCTCAAATCTTCGTAAGCCACTACATCGTTTGATGAGATTACGCACCGTGCTAATTTCACTGCATGGTCTTTACGCTGCCTACTTATTTTGAGATGGCGTTTGCCTAGAATCTGCCTAGCTTTGCCCCTATTCTTTGAACCTCTTACTTTCCTGGAGACACTACGTACTGAACGCTTAAGAACTTTTTCACCTTTTCTGAGGAACTTCGGATTTTCAACCGTAACTCCGTTTGAATCAGTGTAATATTCCTTCAGACCCATGTCTAATCCGAGCGTAGTACCAGAGGGTTCTGTGTTTTCTTTTCGATCAACATCAACACAGAATTGAACGTACACGCCATCCGCACGTTTTACCAATCTCACCCGTTTGATTTGACTGATTTGGTAGAATTGCAAGTCGCGTGTGCCTTTTAGTTTTAACCTTCCAATCCCTTTTTTATCGATAAAATTGATTGATTTTCTATCGTCCGCAAGCTTCCATCCACTCGTTTTGTACTCAACTGAGCGGCAGTTTTTCTGAAACTGTGGATAACCTTTTTTACCAGGAATCCCTTTCTTGCAATTATCATAAAATCGGGAGATAGCAGACCATGCTCGTTCAGCGCTCGATTGTCGAGCCATTGAGTTGAGTTCGTCAGCAAAGGGAAAGTCGCGAGCCAGTACAGCACAGTATTTATTTAAGTCGTATCGACCCACTTTTTTGTTATCCATCCAATAGCGCAAACAACTATTGCGGACAAATTTAGCGGTACGAATTGCTTCATCCACTGCATTGAACTGATTCTGTTTCCCGTAGGCTTTAAACTCAAAAACTAGCATTGCTTTACCTCCGGTTTTTATGTTATATCGTTTGACATAAGACGGCTCCCCAAAGTAAAGAAAGTTTACAATGTAACTCGTATTTCTGATGAAGCAAGGATTTGACTGGGAGACTAAAGTCTCCCGCGATCGCCCGTCCCTGGACTGAAGTCACAGGGTTTTCAGCTTATTTCCTATAAAATATGAATAATCGGCAACATTCGTTTACTACCCTTGATTTAAACCCGTGAATACCACTGCCTCTTCGACTGCGCCGACAAATACGATCGAACTCGCTCCGAGTTATGCGATTCCCCTAGTCCTGGTACTGGCGGCCCTACCGCTGCTGTTCGTGCACAAGTGGGCGAGTTTGCCGCTTTCGCTGTTCGGCTTGTTTCTGATGTACCAAGCCGCCACCATCCGGCTACAATTTACCCCAACAGATTTGGACATTTATCGATCGTCCAACTTAATCCGCCGCTTTCCTTACCGAGAATGGCAAAATTGGCGGATATTTTGGCCCGCTGTGCCGATTTTGTTCTATTTCAAAGAAATTAACAGCATTCACTTTCTGCCGGTTCTGTTCGATCGTAAAATGCTACAGACCTCCTTAGAACAGCGCTGTCCCCGTCAAGACTAAAAAAGTTGTTAATTTTTAATTTTTAACTTTTCCGTGCCCACGCCGAACAAAATTTCCCATGAATTCAGACGAATCTCCAACCCAAGAACCGCAACCACAACCAGCCGCCCCAAGCGGTGACGGCGAAGTCGATTTACCCGTGAATGAGACGGAATACCAACTTCTATCTCAAACACGAGATTTGTGGATCGACGAAAATGAACTGCCAGCCCAACTCCCGCCAGATACACACCCGCCGCTGGGCGAGGAAGATGCCGAACTCGCCCAATTCGTGGACGAAGCAGGCGCAATCGCCCAAATTCCGCCCAACACCGACGATGGCGAATCAGAAAGTCCGATCGCTCAAATCGAGCCTCCAACAGACTCCCAGCCAATAGCAACCCCAGAAACGGTAACGCACATCCCAGAAAATGTTACCGAACAGTTGGCACAGAGAGTCAAAGAATTGCAGCAGCAAGAACAAAATTTGACTGAAAGAATTGCCGCCTTGGAAGCCGACAAAGCCAATGCTATAGAAGCGTTGGGCCAGGCTCAAGCCTCGATCGGGCGTTTGGTACAAGACGGCTTGATTCAATTAGATCACCGCAAACAAGCGCTACAAATCGAAGTAGAAAAACTCGAACGCCGGCGCGATCGAATTCAAAAGGAAATGCGAACCACTTTTGCCGGCGTTTCCCAAGATTTAGCAATTCGAGTCCAGGGTTTCAAAGACTATCTAGTAGGCAGTTTGCAGGATTTGGCCGCTACCGCCGAACTCTTAGATTTGACGCCACCAGTGCAAGAGACACCCAAGCAAATTCCTGCTGAGGAGTCTCAATCCTCAGCACCAGTAAATCCCAAATTTGCCGAACAGGGATTTCAAGAACAAGCCAAACAAATTCGCCGCACCCTCGATCAATATCGCACTCTCCCCGACTACTACGGCCCGCCTTGGCAACTCCGCCGCACTTTTGAACCCATCCACGCGGAACGAGTTTCTAACTGGTTTTTCACTCAAGGAGGAAGGGGTGCTTTGCGGACTATGGGTTCGCGCTTGCAAAATATCTTGATTACTTCGACTATTATTTCTGTACTCAGAAGCGTCTACGGTGGACGGGTGCGGACTTTGGTGCTCGCCAACAGTCCCGAACGTTTAGGAGAGTGGCGCCGGGGTTTGCAGGACTGTTTGGGCATTACTCGCAGCGATTTTGGCCCGGAACGGGGGATTATTATGTTTGAGTCTGCCGAAGCTTTAGCTCAAAAAGCCGATCGACTGGTGAAAGAGGGCAAATTGCCACTAATTGTCATTGATGAAACTGAGGATTTAATTAGTTTGTCACTGCTGCAATTTCCGCTGTGGTTGGCCTTTGCTTCTGACCCGCAAACTTTGACGACTGCTAAGGATTTTTGAGCAAGTCCGGGCGAATATAATTCGCTGCTATACAAACTTTCGTCCGCCTGCGCGGACTGAAGAAACTCAGAGGGAAATTAACCGGAATAGGTTGTTTCTTCTTCTTCCTTCTTCCTTCTTCCTTCTTCCTTCTTCCTTCTGCTGTACACGAAATCTCAAATTAAAAAATGGCTAGCTGGATAATTTTAAATGGGGCATTGCTAATAGCAGCTTATCTGCTGGGTTCGATTCCTACTGGGTACGCCTTGGGGAAATGGATGCTGGGAATTGATATTCGAGAGGTTGGTTCGGGTTCGACGGGTGCGACTAACGTACTGAGGACTTTGGGGAAGTGGCCGGGGTTGGGGGTGTTGCTGGTTGATGTTTTGAAGGGGGTAAGTGCGATCGTCCTAATCCGCTACATTTACTCTCTCAGTTTTACCCAGCAGCTAGCAACCGCCGCAGGTTTAGAAAATACTGCAACTGTCATCCCTTGGATGGCAACTTTGGCGGGTTTCTCGGCTGTTTTGGGCCACAGCAAGTCTATCTGGCTGGGGTTTACCGGGGGTAAATCAGTGGCTACAAGTTTGGGAGTTTTGCTCGGTTTGTACTGGCCAGTAGGTTTGGGAACTTTCGGAATTTTCGGAATAGTATTTGCGGTATCGCGAATTGTCTCTTTAAGTTCGATTATCGGAGCAATTAGCGTTGCTGGATTGATGTTTGCTTTACATCAGCCGCTGGCTTATGTATTGTTTGGAATTGCGGGCGGTGTCTTTGTAATTGTGCGGCATCGGAGCAATATTCAGCGACTGTTAAATGGTACGGAACCCAGGATTGGAGAGAAATTGGAAACAGCAGCGAGCGATTGATCGGTAATATTGTTGTACTCCTGGTTGCAGATTACCATTTCTCTGTCCAATCTTCGATTTAAGCTTTTGGAGGAGGCTTTGCAGCGCCTTCTACAGCTTAGAATCCCTGAGCAGAGATAATACTCCCTTGAATCTCAGCCACACTTACATTTGCCACAAAGCCTACTATGTCGCCGGAATTCCTAACTTTAATTAGAGTGCCTTGACTCTGTATCGGTTGAGGATCGAATACACCGGGCGCGAAAACTTGATTGAAACTTTCTGGTGCATCAAACCCCAATAAGAGTGTCACGTTTGTCACGTATTGCAAGTCTACATCGCTAGCAGTCAAACCGCCTGCCAATCCAATTCGATCGGCACCTACTCTGAAACCGGCAATAGCATCGGCATTATTGACATCTGTAACTCCGGGTTCTGCTTGGAGGACGTACAAGTTGCTGCCCCCGATTTTGATTGAATTATTTTCATTCAAGGCGGCTAAAAAGTCGCGACCCAAACCTCCCACCAGAGTGTCATTTCCGTTACCGCTGCCTAAGAAATCATTGCCTCTACCGCCCAAGAGAATATCGTTTCCCGCATCACCCGTAAGCAAATCTCCATCTTGACCGCCGCTGAGAGAGTCATTTCCCTCATTTCCTTCCAGTAGATCTATTCCTTTTCCCCCCAATAAAGAATCGTTGCCCAACTCCCCGCTGATAAGATCTTCCCCTTCATTGCCAAATATCAAATCATTAGCTGTTGAGCCGGTGACTAGATCGTCACCTCCGAGCATCCAACCTCCCAAAGGAAAATTAGTTGCATCTGCGATCGACAAAGTAACGACTTCGGATGTATTGTCGCCAATTAATCGCCGCTGTTCTGACGGATCGGGTTTTAAAGCCATAAAACAATCTCCGCGTAAAATCTAAGATGTCAAGATTATTAAATAAGCCGATCTCCCAGTCAAGTCATATATTCATAACTTTGACTTCATAAAAGTCATAACTTTGAGTTCATAAAAGTCATATTTGTGGTACGCTCGACACCAACGAGTGCAGCCAGTCAAGGCCTTGTAAAAATTTATGTGTCTGAATCCAGGGGATATTCTGCGCGATCGCTACCGAATTATCGCTAAATTAGGTGAGGGAGGGTTTGCTAAAACCTATAGGGCTAACGACGCTTTGGGCAGCCCCGAAAATCCCCTGTGCGTCGTCAAGGAAATTGGGCCTCCTCAATCGAATGATCCGGAGGTTTTGCAGGCGGCGCAGGTGCAATTTGAAAGAGAAGCTAGATCCCTGATATCTCTGGAAGAGTGCTCGCGCATTCCCAGGTTAATCGAGCACTTTCAAGAACAGGGAAAATTTTACTTAATTCAAGAATACATCGAAGGAAATCCGCTGAACGAGGAGATAGGTTCAGGCAGGCTGTTTAATGAATCAGAAGTTATTGAGTTATTGCAGGACATTTTAGAAGTTTTAGATTGCGTCCACAAAAAACATATTATTCACCGCGATATTAAGCCGTCAAACTTAATCCGATGCCAAAGAACAGGCAAAATTGCCGTGATTGACTTTGGGGCAGTCAAAGGTATTAGCAATTTGGCGATTCAGGGCGGTCAAATAACTCAAACTCGTGCCGTTGGTACAGACGGTTATATGCCGGCCGAACAGTGGATAAATCAGCCAAGATTTAACAGCGATATCTATGCTGTGGGAATCATCGGCATTCAAGCGATCGCAGGTTTAGATATTGAAGACTTTTTAAATCATAAAAAAACTGGCGAACTCGTCTGGCACTACTCAACTGACGATCGCCCGATGGTACAAATTAGCGACAAACTGGAAAAAATTTTAAACAAGATGGTGCGCTACCACTTTAACGATCGCTATCAATCCGCTGCTGAAGTGTTAGACGATTTGCGATCGGTGGTGCTATCGCCCTCACCGCCGATTGAGACTGCGACGCAGGTGGGAGTGGAATATTCGATCGCCCGTGACAGCAAAACACCTTCCCCCCCAAACCTCCCAGATGGTTTAAGTGCCGGAGAAAAAATTCTATTTACAAGTTCTCAACCTTGGCTCAAGCAAAAAGGAGTTAAAGAATTTGCAGCTTCAAATTCAGAGCAAGCTTTTAATACCTTCAAAGAATCGTGGCACAACGAAGACGGCAAAGACCCAGAAACTTTAATTTACCTGAACAATGCTTTTCTGGAAGTCAGCAACGCTCCTTATTACACAATTGCTGTCGTCCTTTCCGTTTGTCGGAGAAACCCCGACAGTTTTTCTCAGCTTGGCGAGCAGGCGAAAGAATATCTGCGCGGAGTGGCTCAAGCGCAAACAGAAGTTAATTTGAGACTATCAAATTCTAGCGATCGGGACTTTCCAGGTCAAGGTTTTTTACCAAGTCAAGCCATTAAGGGCAAAGGACTTAAAGTAATTATTGCTGACGATGCCAACGATGAAGAGGAGGCAAAACAAAGAGCAATTTCGCTGGTCGATCGACCGGATATTTTAGCAGTTATCGGTCACGCTAGTAGCGAGATGACGATGCACGCTGTAGATATTTACAACAACAATAATCTCGTTTTGATGTCTCCGGGTGCAGCCACGGGAGAGCTGACGCATGAACCTAGGAAATTTTTTTTTCGCACTCAATATACGAGCAGTTTAATCGCTAAAGATTTAGCGAAGTACCTCCGAGAACAAAATCAAACACAAGTAGCAATTTTATACAATCCGCGAAGCCCATTCGGCGCATCTTTTGTGAAAGGTTATAAAAACTATTTTCGACGCCTAGGGGGAACAATAGTCAGAATTCAAGATTTCGATTTATTTAAAAAAGACTTCAACACCGCAAGAGCGATCAAGGAAATCCAGACACAGGGAGAAACTGCGATCGTGCTAGTTCCAGATCCCCATCATAGCAGAACGCTAGACAGCGCATTTGACATAATAAAACTTAACGCCGATCGCAATTGGATTGCCGGGGCATGGATGCTGATGTGTCCGCAAATGTTAGAATTTGTATCTGGGCAACCGCAAAGGTTGTTTAATAAACTAATCCTTTCTGTCGGCTGGCATCCCTTAAACAGCCCCAACGAAGAATTTCCTCAACAGGCTCGATCGCTGTGGGGAGAAGAGGGAAATACTCGTATAGCTTCAGGTTACGATGCAGCGCGCGCACTCATAAAGGCATTGGAAATGCAGCAGGAACCCAGTCGCGAAGGAATGCAAAGAACGCTTTCATCTCCTGATTTTAGCGCTTGGGGAGCAACAGGAACCATTCAGTTTAACTCCCCAGAAAATGGCGATCGGAAAAATCATCCCAGCGATTTAGTACATATTGTAGAGTGTCCAAAAGAGAAGTTAGGCCTCGCTTTTGTTCCCGTCAAGTATCCGACAGCGGCAGCGGCAGGTTTAAATTGCGATCGAACTCGTTTCTGATTGATTCAATTTTCTTGCGTTAGCCGCCCTCGCTCGCGATACATGAACCGCCAGAGGGCGGCGTTACATACTCGTGAGTAAACTATATAAACCCGTTCCCGCCCGATGGTAAAATCAACGTCAACGAGTGCAGCCAGTCGGGGAATCGGAGAATTTATGTGCCTAAAACCAGGGGATATTCTGCGCGCGCGCTACCGAATTATCGGTCAATTAGGTGAGGGAGGGTTTGCTAAAACCTATACGGCTAACGACGCTTTGGGCAGCCCCGAAAATCCCCTGTGCGTCGTCAAGGAAATTGAGCCGCCTCAATCTAAGGATGCGCGGCTGTTGGAAGAAGCACAACAGCAATTTGAAAAAGAAGCTAAAACCCTGAAGTATCTCGATAAGTGTCCGCGCATTCCCAAGTTTATCGATCGCTTTCTGGAAAAGGGAAAATTTTACTTAATTCAAGAATACATCGACGGAAATCCGCTGAATCAAGAACTAATTTCAGGCCAGCAGTTTCAGGAGTCAGCAGTTATTGATTTATTGCTGGACATTTTGTCAGTTTTAGAGTGCGTACACTCTCAAGGTATTATTCACCGAGATATTAAACCGTCAAACTTAATCCGGCGCAAGCTAGACGGCAAAATTGCGGTGATTGACTTTGGGGCGGTAAAAGCGATCGGCACTTTGGCGATCGAGAACGGTCAAATAACTCAAACTCGTGCCGTTGGTACAGACGGTTATATGCCAGCCGAACAGTGGACAAATCAGCCAAGATTTAACAGCGATATCTATGCTGTGGGAATCATCGGCATTCAAGCGATCGCAGGTTTAGATATTGAAGACTTTTTTAATGATAAAAAAACTGGGGAACTCGTCTGGCACTACTCAACTGACGATCGCCCGATGGTACAAATTAGTGACAAGCTAAAAAAAGTTTTAAATAAGATGGTGCGCTACCACTTTAACGATCGCTATCAATCCGCTGCTGAACTGTTAGAGGATTTGCGAGCGCTAACAGCATTGCACTCACCTGCGCCCCCTCCACAACAACCTCTGTTGCCGAAGCCTCAACGCCAATGGCAAGATACATTGAGAGTTTGCTTGCCGATCGCGATCGCAGGATTCCTCGGGCTAGCAGTATTTTTAATACACAAAATATTTACACCTAAAACTTGTCCTTTAATCAAGGGAGATGCTGCGAGTTGTGGCGAGGAAATCCTGATAAAAACATCTGGTTCTCGCTTAAAAGAAAGGGGAATAGATGACTTTTTTAATGCAAATTATCAATCAGCTTTTAATTTATTTAAACAATCGTGGAACGAAGAAGAACGCAAAGATCCCGAAACTTTAATTTACATGAATAATGCCCTTTTGAAAGCAAAAAAAGCTGATTATTACACCCTTGCAGTTGCCGTTCCCATTAGCAACAGCGAAGGAGGTACTGTCAATTCTGATTTGGCTAGAGAAATGTTGCGCGGCATTGCCCACGCCCAAACAGAAGTCAACCTAGGACTGTTTAATTCCGATCGCAATAACGACTTTCCCGGTCAAGGTTTTTTAGCAGGGAAAGCCATTAAGGGCAAGGGTATTAGAGTCATTATCGCTGACGATGCCAATCTGAAAGCAGAGGCACAAGCTAGAGCCTCTTCACTCGTGAAGCAAACCGAGATTTTGGGCGTCGTCGGTCACTATACTAGCGAGATGACTGTGCATGCAGTCGATATTTATGACAAAAATAACTTAGTCTTAATTTCGCCGGGGAGTACAACGGAACAATTAACAGAAAAACGTCGGAAGTTTTTCTTTCGCACTGTCCCTAGACATCAAATTACTGCTGAAAACTTCAAGAACTATCTGATTGAAAACGCAGGTTCCAAAAAAGCGGCGGGTTTCTATTGTCCTGAGATTCAAGCTACTTCTTCATTGTGGGAAGAATTCAGAAAACAGTTTAGACAAGCAGGAGGAAAGATTTTTAGCATCACTGAATTCGATTTATGTAAGAAAAATTTTAACGTTGAATTAGCATTACAAGAAATCGAGCGAACTGAGAAAACAGCGATTGTCTTAAGTACGAGTCATGTCCCGAATGCAGTCAAAAATGCGATGGCACTTATTAAAGCCAATGGCGATCGCAATTGGGTAGTGGGAACCGGGGGAATCTACAGCCAGAAAACCTTAGAAACAGCCTCCCAGTTACAGTCTTTTAATAAACTGGTGACATCATCCTCTTGGCATCCCTTAGCTGCTCCCAACCCCACATTTGCCGAAAATGCTCGAAAGCTTTGGGGAGGAAACGTCAACCACCGCACAGCTTTAACCTACGATGCAACTCGGACGCTAATTACAGCAATAGAAATGCAACAGCAACCCAGCCGCGAAGGGATGCAGCACACTATTGCGAGTCAGAATTTTAGCGCCACAGGAGCAACCGGAACTATTGAGTTTGATGCGAAGGGCGATCGCCAAAATTTTCTACCGGACTTAGTACATATTGTCAAGTGTCCAAAAGAGCGGTTCGGCCTCGCTTTTGTTCCCGTCAAGTACCCGACAGCAAAAGCGGCAGGTTTAAAGTGCGATTGAACTCGTTTCTGATTGATTCAATTTTCTTGCGTTAGCCGCCCTCGCTCGCGGTACATGAACCGCCAGAGGGCGGCGTTACATACTCGTGAGTAAACTATATAAACCCGTTCCCGCCCGATGGTAAAATCAACGTCAACGAGTGCAGCCAGTCGGGGAATCGGAGAATTTATGTGCCTAAAACCAGGGGATATTCTGCGCGCGCGCTACCGAATTATCGGTCAATTAGGTGAGGGAGGGTTTGCTAAAACCTATACGGCTAACGACGCTTTGGGCAGCCCCGAAAATCCCCTGTGCGTCGTCAAGGAAATTGAGCCGCCTCAATCTAAGGATGCGCGGCTGTTGGAAGAAGCACAACAGCAATTTGAAAAAGAAGCTAAAACCCTGAAGTATCTCGATAAGTGTCCGCGCATTCCCCAGTTAATCGATCGCTTTCTGGAAAAGGGAAAATTTTACTTAATTCAAGAATACATCGAAGGAAATCCGCTGAATAAAGAACTCGCTTCTCTCAGGAAGTTTAAGGAGTCAGAAGTTATTGATTTATTGCTGGATATTTTGTCAGTTTTAGATTGCGTCCACTCTCAAGGTATTATTCACCGCGATATTAAACCGTCAAACTTAATCCGGCGCAAGCTAGACGGCAAAATTGCGGTGATTGATTTTGGGGCAGTAAAAGCGATCGGTACTTTGGCGCTCGATAACGGTCAAATAACTCAAACTCGTGCCATTGGTAGTGAGGGTTATATGCCGGCGGAACAGTGGAAAAATCAGCCCAGATTTAACAGCGATATCTATGCTGTGGGAATCATCGGCATTCAAGCGATCGCAGGTTTAGATATTGCAGATTTTTTCAACCATCAAAAAACTGGCGAACTCGTCTGGCATTACTCCACTGACGATCGCCCGATGGTACAAATTAGCGACAAGCTAAAAAAAGTTTTAAATAAGATGGTGCGCTACCACTTTAACGATCGCTATCAATCCGCTGCTGAAGTGTTACAGGATTTGCGAGCGCTAACAGCATTGCATTCACCACCACCGAAACGCAGGCTGTTTTCTCGATCGATCTTTGGCTTGTTGCCATTGGCAGTTGCGGGAATGACAGCGGGACTGGCAGCCCCTATTTTTTTACGCACAATTACACCTAAAACTTGTCCTTTAATCCAAGGAGATGCTGTGAGTTGCGGCGAAGAAATCCTAGTAAAAACTTCTTCGCCTCGGTTAAAGCAAAGGGGAGTTGAGGAGTTTGCCAAATCTAATTATCAATCTGCTTTTAATTTATTCAAAAAATCCTGGAACGAAGAAGACAGCATCGATCCCGAAACTTTAATTTACATGAACAATGCTTTGCTGAAGGCTAAAAAGGCTGATTATTATACAATTGCTGTTGCCGTTCCCATCCTGAGAACTCAGGATGGTTCTGTAATTAATGCAGATTCGGCAAAAGAAATTTTGCGCGGCGTTGCCCAAGCCCAAACACAAGTTAATTTAGGATTAAGCGCTGCTAATGAGAGGAATAAAAGCTTTCCCGGTCACAGCTTTCTCGAAGCCAAAGCTATTAACGAAAAAGGTCTGAAAGTCATTATTGCTGACGATGCGAATCTCAAAACAGAGGCCATTAAAACAGCAAATGCACTGGTTAAACAGCCGGATATTTTAGGAGTAGTCGGTCACTATGCCAGCGAAATTACCCTATCAGCGGTAGATATTTATGACCAAAATAACCTGGTTTTGATTTCTCCGGGAAGCACAACGGAAGAACTGACAGAAAAGCATCGAAAAATTTTCTTTCGCACATCCTATTCGAGTCGGTTTGCTGCTCAAACTTTAGCAAAGTATCTGCGGTCAGTAGGCAAAAATCAAGCGACAGTTTTATACAATCCCGGCAGTTCGTCGGGTTCTTATTTTACACAAGCTTTCAAACGGCAGTTTCAAGATGACAAAAAAGCAAAAATAGTCAGAAGTCGCGAGTTTGATTTATCCAAAAATGAATTCAACGCCCAAACAGCTTTAAATCAAATCCAGCGCACAGGGGAAACTGCGATCGTGTTATCTCCAGACGGTCAAATTACTAATTCATTAAATAACGCGATCGCAATGGTTAAAGCCAACGGCAATCGCAATTGGATAGCCGGAATTTGGGTACTCTACAAGTGGAGAACTTTGGAAGCCGTATCCCAGTTAAAATCTTTTGAAAAACTAATCGTCTCTGTCCCCTGGCATCCCTTAAGCAGTGTTAATAAAAAATTTCCTCAACAGGCTCAAAAGTTGTGGGGAGGAACGGTAAATACCGATACCGCCTTAGCTTACGATGCAACTATTGCACTGATTAAGGCAATGGAAATGCAGCAGCAACCCAGCCGCGAAGGAATGCAAAAAACGCTTTCTCTTGCGAATTTTATTGTGGAAGGAGGAACAGGAACTATTCAGTTTGGAAAGAATGGCGATCGCAAAAATTCCCCCAGCGAATTGGTGCATATTGTCAAGTGTCGAAAAGAACAATTCGGTGTAGCTTTTGTTCCCGTCAAGTATCCGACAGCGGCAGCGGCAGGTTTAAAGTGCGATTGAATTCATTTCTGATTGTTTCGGTGCGCTATTCCTGACTTATTTCCCCAATTCTTGAGAACGCAAACAAGCTGCTTTCACTGCTTCGATTAGGGCCGATCGAAAGCCGCTACTCTCTAATTTAGCAATTCCTGCAATAGTTGTGCCGCCGGGACTTGTAACTTGATCTTTCAATTGTGCCGGGTGCATTCCCGTTTCTTGCATTAGCTTCGCCGTACCGAATACAGTTTGCAAAGCTAATTGAGAGGCGATCGCCCGTGGCAAACCTGCACAAACTCCGCCATCTGTCAAGGCCTCAATCAAAATTGCTACATAACCAGGCCCGGAACCCGAAAGCCCCGTCACCGCATCCAGCATACTCTCAGGCACTTCTACCACTTCTCCCACGGCCTGAAAGATGCGCTTTACCAATTCTAAATCAGTCGGTTGCACGAGTTTTCCCGAGGCGATCGCGCTCATTCCCGCTCCTACCGTGGCCGGAGTATTCGGCATCACCCGCAGCACTCCCCGCCCCGGGAAGGCTGGTTCGAGCTTGCTCAGTGGCACTCCTGCCAAAATCGACACTACCAGCGCTTCTGGCTCAGAATTAGCCGTTTCTCCATTATTGCCCTGTTGGCGATCGGCCGCCACGGCCAATTCCAAAGCTACCGTATCAAAAACTTGCGGTTTAATCGCCAAAAACAGCACTTCTGTAGCGGCAGCAACTTCTAGATTGCTGGCTGTTGTTCCAATCCCGTAGGTTTCCGTCAAAAATTGGCGGCGTTGAAGTTGTGGGTCGCTCACCAATATTTCTGAAGGCAAATAAACTTTTTGTGCAATTAAGCGGGATAAGAGAGCTTCTCCCATTACCCCGCCGCCGATGGTACCAAATTTTATGTTAGTCATTAGTCAGTTGTCACTTGTCACTTTTGAGTTATCAGTTGTCAGTTGTCAGTTGTCAGTTGTCATTGGTTACTTAGTTGTTAGCTAATGTTATTAATCCGCAGTGTTTATTCCACAGTTATTAGTTGTTAACTATTGACTACTGACTACTGACTACTGACTACTCACCACTGTCAACTGACTACTAACTACTGACTACTGAGCGATTGGAGCTTGTTCTGCAGGCCAGACTGTTGGTGCAGGAGCAGCAGCACGAGGGCGTCCTTGAGCAGGAGGCACTTCGTGAACCACACCAGACTGAGTTCTCACCTGCACGCAGCTAGGCGTAAACAAGAAAATACTTTCGCCAATTCGCTCTTGATGACCGTCAAGGGCATAAGTACCGCCCGCCACAAAGTCCACAGCTCTTTGCGCTTGGTCTGGGTCCATCACCGTCAGGTTCAAAACCACAGACTTCCGTTCCTTAAGCGCTCGAATTGCTGCCGGCATCTCTTCAAAAGTGCGCGGCTCCATTACTACTACTTCCGAAATCCCGTTCATAGCTCCAGGCATTCCAATCACGTTATTCATTACTGACCCTACTCCCCCGGTTGGTGCAACGACATCCATACCTGTCGATCCTACTACTGACCGCTCTCGCATTCTACGATTTTGACGACGTTCTTCTTCGGCTGCTGCGACTGCAGCGGGGTTCGGTTCAGGCGCTGGGTAGAAGTTCTGATAGCGCTCCCCTTCGGTTTCGTCGTACACGTCATCGTACTCAGGCTCATTGTTGATGCCTACAAAATCTCGCAGTTTAGAAAAAATATTCATGATTCACTCTCCTTCACGACTTTGCTGCCCCGACTATACTCGCGTCGCGCGTTAGTCGCGGGTGGCTGACTACTATATATTTAACCTAAATTGTCTTTATTAGAAGATTTGAATTATTTATCCCCTCCTAGAGCCAAATAAGGTTTGTCCTAGCCGTACCATAGTAGCACCTGCTTGAATGGCCAAATGATAATCTCCCGACATCCCCATCGAGAGCTGCTGCATTTGAATGCAGGACAAATTTTGCTGTTGGATTTTGTCAGCAAGTTCGCGGGTGCTGTTAAATAATTCTAGGATTTGCGAGTCATTTAACCCCAGTGGGGGTATTGTCATCAAACCTTGAATTTTGATATGCTGACATTTGTTGAGTTCTGGAAGGCCTGCAAGCAGTTCTGGAACGCTCCAGCCGTATTTGTCCGGGTCGGGCAACATTTTGACTTGCAGGCAGACTTGGGGAGAGCAGGACTGTTCGCCCGCCAAGCGCGAAAGTCGCTGAGCGATTTTTAAATTGTCGAGAGAATGAATCCACTGGAAGATCTCTAGGGCTTTGGCGGCTTTGTTGGCTTGCAAGTGGCCGATCAAGTGCCAGTTGATATCCGGTAAATCTTGCAGTTGCCTTTGTTTGTCGGCAGTCTCTTGAACCTTACTCTCGCCAAAATCCCGGATACCGGCGTCGTATGCTTCCCGGATAGCATCAGTTGGTACCTGTTTGGTAACGGCAATTAACCGCACTGATTCCGGCAAGTGTTGGCGAATGCTGTTAATTCGAGAGGCAATGGTCATGGGTGCTCAACGCTGGGAAGGGGAGGGAAGGAAAATTAAGACAGTTACCAATTACCAAGTTACTGATTTTCGCTATTGAAACGTGCGCTGGTGAATGGTCTGCAATTGGTCGTACTCCTGATATTGACCGCTGCGACGCAGGGTTCGCAGGCGAATTTCGACCATGAGGCGAGCGTCGGAGCGGCTGATTGGTTCAAATCTCAGCCCGCCTGGGCCGTTTGTCACCAAAAAAAACAGGCGCTGGGCGTATAGGGTGGTAAATAATTCTTGGCTGTCTTCAACCTGGGATACTCTGAAGAGGAGGCCAAAGTTTGGATGATTCAGGTAAGTTTCGGTAGTCATTAACGCTCACAATCGATCCATTTTAGATTAAAGATTTAGATTTTAGTTTCGCTCGATCGCCCGACGGCGTTGTTTGACGGCGGGGTACAAAGAGCGATCGCCGTAGCCGTGCAATAGTCTCCGTCGTGGCTGAGGCTCAATTGCCACTGGCAATTTCCCCAAACAGAGGCCTGTGCTGCTGCGGTTCCGTGCAGTTGCACGTTTGGAGCACCGTTTTCGGAGCGCCGAATCTCCACATCTGCATACCGTATTCCCCGCCATCCCGTGCCTAGAGCTTTGACAACGGCTTCTTTTGCTGCCCAGCGCCCCGCTAGTTGGTTGCAGGAAACTCGATTCATTTTACCTTTAATGCTGCTGTGTTGAGAATTTAGTGACCTACAATCCCTCTGTTCGGCGGGCGTGTAAACTTTTTCGAGGAAGCGATCGCCAAACCGGTCTAATGCGGCTTGTATGCGCGGAACATATACGATATCTGTCCCAAGATAGATGTTCAAGGTCTTGGTTCTCTAAATATTTGTCTCCATTACTTTAGCAGGACTGTCGCGCACCAGACAAAACTTACTCAAATGTAGGCCAGTGCTCAAAACGACGAGCTTCATCACTCATTCCCAATTCTTTAATATTCTTCAATCTCAAATCTAATCAATCAATCTAAAATCTAAAATCTAAAATCTAAAATCTTAACTGTCCCAACCCCAAACCAAGCGGGCGCTCCAGAGGACGAGCAAGCAGCCGAGGGCGATCCAGTCTCGGATTTTCAAGTGCAACTGGTGCCATTCTACACGGTGTCGATCGGGACTGGTGAAGCCGCGAACTTTCATGGCGCTGGCAATTTGTTCAGCTCGCAGGAGCAAGTTTTCTAACAGTCGCTCGGCTATCATCAACCACACTTGAGCTGCGCTGCGAAATCCGAGTTTTTTCCAGTTTATTGCTCGGGTTCTGACCGATCGCACTAAATTTTGTATTTCTTCCAATACTAGGGGAATAAATCGCAAAGATAAAGTTAATGTTAAGGCTATTTCGGTAACAGGCCAGTTCAAGCGGCGCAGAGGCTGCATTAAGTTTTCAATCGCGGCGGTGATTTCTTCGCTGGCTGTGGTGAGAAGGTAGAGGTTGGTGCTGTAAATTACTGTGAAAAATAGGGTGCTGACGTTGATAGCTAAATCTAGAGATTGGCGGGTGATTTTAATCGGGCCTTGTTTGAATACAACGTAACGGTAGTTTGTGGGTTGGGGGAGTTGATTTGGGCTTTGGGCTTTGGCATTGGGGATTGGGGAGTTTGAGCCTAAGTTAAAAGGTTTGTACCAGGGTTTGGGCTCTTGACGGGGTGGAAGGGTTGCGGGCTGTTGGGAAAAGGTTAATTCGTCGGCGGGGATGCGGGGCTGGTGTTCTGAGCGGAGTCCGTCGGGGGCGATCGCGCTGAGACCAAATACTAATAGACAGAATAGCAGCAGCAGTCCCATTTGCTGTTTCCACACGCGCAAGGGAATTGCTGCGGTTAGTGTCAGTACGATTAACATTCCTACTAGCATCAACCGCCAGATGGGATTGGCGAGTATTGGCGCAATCAGAAATGTCATCAACCAAGCTAATTTTACGCGGGAGTCTAGCCGATGAAGCCAGGTTACTGGTTGTTCTAGGTAAAGTCCAATAGGGAGCGATCGCAATAAATCCATTTTGTCGATTTTAGATTTTTAATAATATAAATTTATTGAACCGCGAAGACGCGTTAGGCAAAGCCGCGCGTAAGCGCTAGGACGCGAAGGAAGAGAAAAGAAAGAAACGCAATTTGCTTTGATTATTAAACTGCGTTTTTTCTTTAATATAAAGTCTAGAATTACTTCACGCGCAGTGCTCTGTTGGTTGTGCTGATTTCGCTGGCGCGAACTTTTTTGCCTCTCCAAAGCAGCCGCATTGGTGTACCGGTAAAGCCTAGATGTTTGCGGAATTGGCTTTCCATGTAGCGGCGGTAATTTTCGGTGAAGCGTTTGGGATCGTTGACAAATAGGGCGATTGTCGGTGGCTGCGATCGCACTTGAGTACCGTAATAGATTTTGCCTTGTTTTCCTTGGCGGGTAACTGGGGCTGAGTGCCAGCTTGTGGCTTCTTCTATGACTTCGTTAATCACGGCGGTAGGGACGCGACGTTTGTGTTCGTCGGAGGCTTTGTCTACTAATTCAATGATTTTTTCAACTCGCTGTCCACTCATGGCGCTAACAAAAATCATTTCTGCCCAGTCGAGGAAATAAAGTCGGGTTCTTACTTCTCTTTCGTACTCGTAGATGGTGTCGGAGTCTTTTTCTACGGCGTCCCATTTGTTGACGACTATGATGCAGGCTCGACCTTCTTCGCTGATGCGATCGGCTAATTTTTGGTCTTGGTCGGTAACGCCGTCAATTGCGTCAATTACTAGCAGTATTACGTCTGCCCGGCGGATTGCTTTGAAAGCGCGGTTGATCCCGAAAAATTCTGCACCGTATTCGACGTTTTTCTTTTTGCGTATTCCGGCTGTGTCGATCAGGCGGTAGGTTTTACCGTTGCGTTCTACTAAGGTGTCGATCGCGTCGCGGGTTGTGCCGGAAATCGGGCTGACTATGGCGCGATTTTCTCCGAGAAATGCGTTTAACAAACTCGATTTGCCGACGTTGGGACGACCGATAATTGCTACTTTAATTTCCTCAACTTCTGGTAATACTTCGGTGGGAAGATAAGTTATTAATTTGTCAAGCAATTCGCCGGTGCCGTTACCGTGAATGCCGGAAATTGGGTAAGGTTCTCCCAGTCCCAATTGCCAAAAGTCGGCTGCTTGGGTGAGTCCTGTATTTTCCGATTCGCATTTGTTGACGGCGAGAATGACGGGGACTTTTTGCAGTCTCAGCCAAGATGCGATCGATTCGTCGCCGCCGGTGAGCCCGGTTTGTCCGTCTACTACGAAAATGGCTGCGCTGGCTTCTGCGAGGGCTGCCATTGCTTGTTCGCGAATTAAAGGCAAAAATTCTGTTTCGTCGTCGAATACTAGCCCGCCGGTGTCTACGACTTGATATTCCCGATCGCCCCAGTATGCTGGTCTGTAAGTGCGATCGCGCGTGATTCCTGGTTCGTCGTGGACGATCGCGTCTTGGGTATTGGCTAAACGGTTGACGATCGTCGATTTGCCTACATTGGGGCGTCCAATAATAGCAACTATAGGTAGAGACATAAAAGTAGCAGCAATGAGGCTGCGCCGTAATTTTGAGGTTTAGCCTTTTATTGTAAGCCAAACTGGCTGGGATTGTATGCGATCGGGCTGCATCGTGTATTATAGGCCCTCCGGGGCTGTGCGGCCCGCGCCGCGAACTCATGGCGACCTCCGGAAACGAGATAAAGTACCATCGGACTGTTAATTTGGATTACCAGGCAGAGCCTGGTAACGATAAATGCTTGCTGCCCATTCTCTAAAAATTGCTAAATGGAACGACTTATTTCTGTATTCGGGTTAGCTGTTTTTGTCGGTTTGTCCTACGCCTTTTCAGTCGATCGGCGCGCTGTCAAGTGGCCGCCCGTATTGTGGGGAATTGCTTTACAGCTAATTTTTGCTATTTTGATTCTCAAAACTGCTCCGGGTTTGGCTGTCTTTAAATTTTTGGGAGATTTGGTGACGCAGTTTCTCAATTTTTCGGATGCGGGGGCAAAGTTTATATTTGGAGACAATTTTGCCGACCACTTTATCGCTTTTAAAGTGCTGCCGACTATCATTTTTTTCTCTTCGTTTATCACCCTACTTTATCACTACGGCATTTTGCAGCGAGTTGTGCAAGCAGTGGCATGGTTAATGATGAAAACCATGAAAACTTCGGGCGCAGAAACGCTTTCTTGTGCTGGGAATATCTTTATCGGGCAAACAGAAGCTCCTTTGTTAATTAAACCTTATTTGGCGGCGATGACGCTCTCGGAACTCCATGCTGTCATGACGGGAGGATTTGCCACAATTGCCGGCGGAGTCATGGCAGCTTATATTTCTTTTGGAGTACCCGCTCAACATTTAATTGGGGCGTCGGTGATGTCTGCACCAGCAGCTTTGGCTATTTCTAAATTGCTGTACCCAGAAACTGAAAAGTCGCTGACTGCTGGGGGGGTGGGGGTGAAGGTGGAAAAGGTTTATGCTAATGCGGTGGATGCGGCGGCTTCGGGTGCTAGCGACGGGTTGAAGTTGGCGGCGAATGTGGCGGCGATGCTGATTGCTTTTTTGGGTTTTTTGGCTTTTTTTAATGCGCTTTTGGGGTGGTTTGGAGGGCTAATTAGTTTGCCTCAGTTGTCGCTAGAATTAATTTTAGCTTATTTGATGGCTCCGGTTGCTTGGCTGATGGGGGTGGCTTGGGCTGATTGTGCAGAGGTGGGGATTGTTTTGGGAAAAAAAACGATTTTGAATGAGTTTGTTGCTTATTTAGATTTGATGGAATTGGTGAAACAACAGGCGATTTCTGAACGATCGCAAATTATCTCGACTTATGCTTTGTGCGGGTTTTCTAACATTGGTTCGATCGGGATTCAGATTGGGGGAATTGGCGCGATGGCTCCTTCGCGGCAAGGCGATTTGGCGAGGTTGGGCGTGAGGGCGATGATTGCTGGCTCTTTGGCTTGTTTTATGACTGCTTGTATCGCGGGAATGCTGATTTGAAAGTTTTGAGTTTTTAGTTAAGCTTTGCGGTGCTTATGGTGCACCTTATATTAACTCCAGTAAATGTTATTAAATAAAAGTTAAAAAAGCCACCAAATTATTTGATGAGTGGTATTGCTTTGATGATTGGCGAGGCAGGACATGGAATTTTAGCGATCGGCTATTATTGAAAATAAGCAGGAGTTTAGTTTTTGACCAAAGCTTAAAACAGCAGCTTAAAAATGGAAACTAAATTTCCCTCAAAGCTCAACACATTAGGTGGTAATATGGCTGTTCTGCAACTAGAAGACGGTAGAACATATACGGATATCCGGGCAATCGCGAGTCAACTGGCAGTTTTAAATATTGAGATCGATTCTCTGCCCACCAACGAAAATCCGGCGTTTCAAGAACTGCTCGTTCAAGACATTCTCAATGTTACAGAAAAACAGCAGATTCTCGCAGCATTTAATAGCGAGTTTGAACAGTTCAAGCGCGCTAGTGGATATCAGTGGTGCGACTTAAAAGTGCTGCATCCAGGTTCGCAACAGATTTACGCGCTGATGACTCAAAGCGATCGCACTCACACCCACACAGATGCAGAAGTTCTTCACATTTTAGCTGGGGAATGCGTTTTTGGGTTTGTGTATTCTAACGGCTCTCAGGTACAATTAATGCTGCAAGCTGAAGAATACATTAAAGTGCCGGCTAATACCGAACATTGGTTTTATCTCACTCCGTCCCTGTACTTGAAAGCCTTGCAGTATTACACCAGTGCTCAAGGCTGGGTTCCTCAGTATACTAACAGGAAACTAAAAATTAAAAACTAAATGTAGGGTGCGCTTCGGCGCACCTTCCTCTATCAAAATAGGATCTTGAAATGGCGACTCCACAAACAAAATCTCTCTCTAATAGCCTAGGATTAAATGCTCTCTGCTTCATTAGGTGCGGCCATTTCAATTTCTTCGCAACGCTGCAAAAGCGCTTCTATTTCCTGGGCTAAAAAAATTACTTCCGGCCAAGAAGAACCGTTAATTAAATCTTGAGCGTGAGCTAATTTGTTTCTCAATGCTTCTGCTGACTTTAAAAAACGCTCCCCGTAGCGTTTGGATTTGAGCCCCAGCCGATCGACTATTTCAGCAGAAGTCAGGATTAAATCTCGCTTGTCGCAGAACTGCAGGTAATCGATTAAGTCAATCGCTTCATTTCGCGATCGCCCCAATTCCCAAAGGTGTTTTGCGGCTAAGATGCGATCGCCCTTAAGCAATTTTTGCCAAGAATCTTGGGGAAAGTAAATCCGCACGATTCGCAATAAATTCATTTCGAGAAGCGTCACCAATCCAAACAGCAGCATCCGCACCGGTGCTTTTTGCAAATCGCCGCAGGTAACGATACCGTTGATCCTGTTGCTTTCTAATACAAATAATCTCGGTTTTTCTCGCAGCAGCGGCAGCAATTCCATCAAAGGAGTGGCAGCGGCGATTAATTCTGAGGGGTGAAAAATTTGCTGGTAGTCGCTGCACTTGCCTGTGATTAAGTGCGATCGTTCTACATAGCCGCAAACCGTACCGTTTTCTTCGATACCGAGCACGTCAAAATCGCGGGCCTCCATCCACGATCGCAATTTGACCGCATCTTCGCAAGCGGGGACAGCTTTCAGCGGTTCCGCGAGGTATTTAACTGTAATGCTGTCTTTGAATAAATCCCGCAAGTCGGCGGAACTTGATTTTAAATGTTTCATGTCCGGTAATTTCATGGATCGTTGCTGCAAGTAGAGACGCGGCATTACCGTGGGAAGCATCTCAGTTTTGTAACAAGTATTTTTTAGGAGTGGGAGGCGGACGATCGCACACGGATAGTAAAAGCAAAACTGAGATGCTCGCTTAGCGTGTCTCTCCAGATTTCATGATATTACTTACTGGCTAACTCCGGGCAATAATGGTTGGCGGCAAGAGTGGTAATAATATCGGCCTCCGCCAGAAAACTTTCTTTGACAGTGGGATTTTCAATACTGACAGCTTGCCCGATCGCTCTTAATTTAACTTCCGGCAGAGAAACTCCAGATTTTGCTTCCGCACACATTCTTTTAGCGGCCGCAATTTTTTGACCGGGCGCCCTTTGGATTGCTTGCAGTAAATTATCCGTTGCTTCGGGAGAGTAGCTTTTTGCTAAGCGTTTGTAGTCTTCGAGAAATTTCCCATCGTTTCCTGTCAGCTTAATGTCGGATTCTTGAGGCGAACACAACAAATTTAAGTTAATTACTTCTCCCAGTGAATTAACAAGAAAACATCCTTCGCGTTCTTGGGCGATCGCGCTGTGGTTGCTGGGTACAAATTGTATAATAATAACGGCGGACAGAACAGCAGTTAAACGCGAGTATTTTAGCATGGGAATTACGTGATATATTTGGAATTTTTAACCGCCGAACGCTACGCAATGCGGTATTCTTGAGTTATAACGTGTCGGCTAAATTAACCGAAGAAATACTTGGAAAGGCTAGTTTTACCAACACTGTAGAATTTCTACTAAAAATCGGCATACATAAACCAGCCCCGACTAAGCGAAAATAAATCCTTGCAGGAAAATCAACCGACATAATATCAGACCAACATTTCGTTCTCTAGGGAAGTTTTCATTAACAGCAAACATCCCCCTTGTGTGAGGGGCGAATGTGTGGAACCGGGAAGCGATCGAATGTAGTCCCCTTGATGGCAAATTTCCCCTTCTACAATTAAGTCTCCTTCTAATACAAGCACTTCCTCCGAGGCAGCGTGTCGGTGCAGGGGAAATGTTACTCCAGGTTCTAGTCGCATCAAGCAGGTAAGTTCGCGCTTTTTTTTGTCAATGTAAAGCTTGCCGAACGAAACTCCCGGAACTCCATAAGATTTCCATTTGACATCGTGCGAGCGCACGATTAAAGATGGAGTATTGTTCTCGGTTGGGGAGGTCACAATGGGCTTTAAATTGACTGATTCTGTCGGGGTTGGCTGCTGTTCGGCTATGCGCTGGAACAGGCGGTTTTTGAGGTCGGGGGCGACGGGAACTGGGGGGGCTGTGTAGGCGATCGCGGCAATTGTTGATTCCAAAGCAGCTAATTCACTTTTAAGTTCTGCGGACTCTTTCAATTTCTCTGCAAATGCGCCGCGTTCTGACTCGTCGAGGATATCGAGAGCTTGAAGGGCTGCAAGGATGTTATATTCCTCGTCTGGCATCATTTCCATCTGTTTTTCGCCAATAATTGTAATTCCGCCTAAGTTGATTTTAAATTTGAGATTGTCTCCTGCGCTCGCACTCAAGATGGATGATTGGAGATGCCACAATTTTAGATTGATGTTAAACAACTTAAATTTTGTTTTTTGAGAATCTAAAATTGTTCGCTCAAAGCCTGACGCAATTTGGAAATACCCAACCGAATTCTGGTTTTGATTGTACCTGTCGGGATACCAGTTTTAGCCGCGATCGCCGCGCAAGTCAATCCTTGGTAGTAGGCGAGTTCGATCGCCTGTTGCTGTTCCTTTGGCAGTTTTTCTAAAGCCGCTTTGACTTGTTCGCGGCGTTCTTTAAACATTGCATCTTCCATCGGTTCTGCAACGCTAGAGATGGGTACTTTAGCCTCTTCCAGACAAGCTTCAGCAGCCCGGACTGTTCGCTGCACAGCTCGCAGCCGATCGAGGGAACGACTGCGGGTCAGCATGAACAACCAGGTATCTGCTCGACTGCGAGAAGGATCGTAAGTTGCTGCTTTTTGCCAAATTTGGGAAAAAACATCGAGTACCACTTCTTCAGCTTCTTCTACCGAACCCAGGATTTTGTAAGCGAGAGCGTAACTTGGGCGACCGTAGCGATCGTAAAGTTTAGCTAATGCCGTTTGGTCTTTCCGGGCAATCTGCACTAAAAGCAGCGATTCATCGCCTGACTTCTGGCCTGTCATCTCAGTGTACCGAAAATTTTTGTTTTGACTGCACAGATCCAAAATTAAAAATTCGGCGTATATCACTACAGAACATAATTGTAAGTTTGAAGTTGGGGGTACAAACTGGAGTATGCCTTTTCCGGCCCATTTTGTCGTGCTTTGAATTGTAAAAATCCCAAGTCATCTTGAATTTTACCACCTAATTAGTGATTTTTTGGAGACTTAGCAATCCGCTTTATGCAGAACGAAGAAATGCCCCGAGCCTGAACAGTCAAAACAACGCCATTCACTCGTTCCTAAGCTCGGTCTGCTCACTCCCAAGAAGAGCCTGGAAACCCATATAAGCGAGGCTCTGTCTCCCAGCACGAATTCCCAAGAATAGCCCGGGAATGAATAAATCCTCAATAACGCACTTTTTTGCATAAATTAATCTTGTAGCACAGATCCAAAATTGCCAAACCTTCGTATACCACCAATAGGGGAAGGCTCAGGAACAGCGCAAAAGCCCGACAGGTTGACAGATTTCAACCTGTTGCTCCCAAAGTAAAACCTGCGAAGGCGGGTTATTTACCATTGATTTGTGCAAAAATATCATTGAAATACAGGTGCTAAGAGTGAAGCTCACAAAAAAAATTCGCCGAACCATACTAGCTATTGAAGTAGCTCTAATTGCTCTATTAACTCCAGGGATAATTGTTGCTTCAGACCACGACGACGGGGAAGTAGATATTAAAGGTCGCGCTGTCAATTTAACTGACGTGTTCGTCTATCGCGAAAAAGACCAAAACCCCGGTGCTGCGGAGGGGGATTTAGTATTTACCATGAATTCAAATCCCAGGTCTGTAGCCCGCTTTCAATATTATTTCAGCACTACAGCCCTCTACCAATTTCACATCACGCAGGTAGGTGACGTGAATTCTACACCTACTGGACGTTCGGATATTATCTTGCGGTTTGCCTTTAGTCCGCCTAATAATCAAGGTATGCAAGCGGTAGCTGTAACTGTTGTTCGCGGTGGCTCGGAGACTGTTTTTAAGACTACAGTTAACGGCGGGCTAATTGCCACAACTCCCCTGAACTCTAATGCTGTTGTGAATACAGTACCTGTGGGCGGTTCTAACTTGACTGTATTTGCCGGTTTACGCGAAGACCCGTTTTTCTTTGATGTGGAACAATTTTTCCGAGTTCGCGCCGCAGCTTTAGGCACTGGGCCGCGCACTGCTTTTAAAGAACCGAATCAAGCGATCGACTTTACTAAAGGTTACAACGTCAATACAATTGCTGTCCGCGTTCCGAAAGCGTTTTTGCAAGCAGGAACTGGGGCGAATACTTTTGATGTTTGGTCAACAGTTGCGATCCGGGATGGAGCTGGCGGTTTCAAACAATTCGAGCGTTTGGCGAGACCTGCAATTAATGAGGGTTTGATAGTTTCTTCCGCTTATCTGGAGGCATTTAATAATATTCCTCCGAAATTGGATTTGAGCGCTGCTGCTGCTCCGGTGCGGCAGGAAGCTGTTGCTACTTTGAATGCTGTGGATCTTTTGGACGGTCGGGATAATGTCGATCCAAATGCGATCGCCGGAGCTTTCTTACCCGATGTCATGCGGATTGATACCACAAAAACCAGCGGCTACGCTAGCGCTACAAATGCTCAAGGAAGCTTGATCGGAGGTCGTATGCTGATGGACGACGTTATTGATATCACTCTGGGAGCTTTGGTGGGTTCTCCGGTGGGCGATAACGTTTCATATAACGGAACTCCGGGAAATCCGGCTCAGGGACACAAACCTTTAGAACCCACTTTTCCTTATTTGGCTTTGCCTAATTAGTGATTAGTCATTAGTCATCTGTCATTAGTCAGGGTTTACTGACTAATGACAGATGTAAAATCCTTTTTTTAACCGCAGATGAACGCTGATTAACGCGGATGTATGAAAACTAAGACTAAACTGGAAATAAAATCGGATATTTTCTCGTGGTGGCTGCTGATAGTAGTTCCTTTAGTTGGGATGGTAGTAGTGAATTTACCTCCTAATTTGCGTTTTATTTCAGATAAACTTTATAACGATAGTCCGGCCAATCTAGACGCTAATTACCGCTATCATTTCTCGGAAAGTTTGAGAAATAATCCCAATCAAAAGGAAGCAATTAAGCAAGAGATTGCTTTTTACCAGCAGCGGTTGGCCGTTGATTCCCGCAGCGGTTTGAACCGGGCGGCACTGGCGGGATCTTATTTAAAAATGGCTCGCGGTACTGGGGAGGGAGGTTGGTTTTTATTGGCAGAACAAGCGGCTCAAAGGTCGATCGCCGATTTGCCTTTTGACAACCAAGGTGCGCTGTTAGTTTTAGCTCGAATTGCTGAGGCAAGACACGATTTTGCTACTGCTTTGCGCTTTGCTAAACAGGTGGGTTCTGAGAATGAAGATGCGATCGCCCTTTTAGTTACATCTCACTTAGCTATGGGAAAAGTGAGCGAGGCAAATGCAGCCGCAGAAGCCTTAGTTAACCGGATTCCTAACTTGGGTTCCCTCACTTTGAGAGCTTTAGTGAGAGAGTCTCAGGGCCGAGATGCTGAGGTTTTGCAGGATTACCGCCAAGCAATGGCCGCGGAGGAACCGGGAGAGGTTGCTGGTTCGGCGCGGGCCCGATCGCTCTTGGGTCGATTTTACGCGCGTCGCGGGCAGTTTGTGCAGGCGAAAGCGTTGTTTTTGGAGGCGCTGCGGTTGGTGCCGCGATACCCCCTAGCGCTGATTTATTTGGCGGATTTGGAGACGCGGCAGGGCAATTATCGGGAGGCGGAAGGCTATTACAGCAAGGTTTCTGCGTATTCTGGCCAGGTTGAGACTGTGTTCGATCGCATTGTCGATCGCGGTATGGCGAGGGTTAAGGATTTGCAGGGAGATGCGAACGAATCCCGGCGACTTCGCGACAAAGCAGAAGCTGGGCTGCGACAGGAACAGGTTTCTGGATCTGGCGGTTTCGGGCACCGCAGGGATTTGGCGAGTTTGCTGCTGGAAAAAGGTCGATCGCAGGATGTCACGGAAGCGCTGGCGTTAATGCAGGAGGAGGTGAAAATTCGCCGGGATGCTGTGACCCTAGATACTTTGGCTTGGGCGCTTTCGAGTGCTGGGGAATGGCAAAAGGCCGATCGAGTGATGGCGGAAATAGTGCGATCGGGCATTCGCGATGCGGGTATGTTTTACCGGGCTGGTGCGATCGCCCGGACTTTAGGTAAGGATGCTGAATCTCGCGCTTATTTTCAAAAGTCCAAGGAAATTGACCCGAGTTTTGACGATCGATCCCGCCAAGCATTGGGTTTGGGAAGTTATGAATTTTGAGATTAGCTAATAGCAGCCATTCGGCCAAGTTCGCCATTCCGTCAATCCGCCAGGGGTTGAAACCCCTGGCTCAAAGCTTAAGTCCTCTTGCATAGGACTGAAATGCACAATTGTTGAATTTGATTAGCTATTCAGTCGGTTTTAACCGACTTTCGCTATGAGACGGGGATTTCAATCCCCGGCGGGCTTGCGGGTAAGCGCGCTGGAAAAATCACAACAAAAACCAATAATTCATCCGAAAATCACTAAAAGAACCGGGATTTATGCAGTACAAAATAAACCGAATTCCCAAATTATTTATCCTATTTTTCCTGACACTTTCATTGTTACTAACAACCTCAACCAGGCCAGTTTACTCGCACTGGTCAGACTTATCCGTAGCAGAAATAGTAGTCAACGATTTGCAAACCGAAATAACATTAACTTTCCCAACCGGCTTAACAAACTTCGCCGACGACAATCGAGACAGCCAGCTACAACCTGCTGAAGTTCGCAGCCACCAAATACAGCTAGAAAAGTTTTTCAGCCAACAAATCCGCATTACCAACAGCAGCAATATTCAAGGCTCAGTAGCCATAGCACCGCTAGACATAGCAGCTAAAACCGCCAGCTTAATCCAGCAGCCGAATACCCACAGCACCTTAATTTTAGACTACACCTGGCCCGCACCTTCTCAAGATAAAACCCCCGGTTTACCTGACTCGATTTCCATCTCCAAACCAGAGAAATTGCGGATTAATTACAATCTGTTTTTGCCCGAAGTTCCGACAGCTAGCTGCCAAGCTACGATTGTACAAGCCGGTGCTGTAAAAAGCTTTGTGTTTACGCCGCAAAACCGCGACTTTTTGTTAGCAGGAAAGGAATCTATCTGGGATTCAGGTTGGAGTTTACTGCTAGCAGTAGCGGGAGCATTTGCTTGGGGATGCGTGCACGCGATGTCGCCCGGACACGGAAAAACCATAGTCGGCGCTTATTTAGTTGGTTCGCGGGCTACTCCGGTACACGCTTTATTTCTAGCAGCGACCACTACAATTACTCACACTGCAGGCGTGTTTGCTGTGGGCGGAATTACTTTGTTTGCTTCTAACTTGATCGACCCGGAAAAATTAGATCCTTGGCTGAATTTAATCTCTGGTTTATTAGTAGCCGTAATCGGGTTTAACTTACTCTTATCAAAAATTAAGACTAGGTTGGTAGTGAGGACTGAAGTTCTCAAAAAAATCAAAACTAAAATTTTTAATAAAAACTGGTTTTTAAGGAGTAAAGTCCTTACTGCGGAATGTGAAGAACCAGTGAATCTTTTGAGTAGGGGAAGTTGGGAGAGAGAATTCAAGCCTGTAAAACCCGATATATCTCACCACTACCACCATCACGGAGACGGCCGCCTTCACTCGCATTTGCCTCCCGGTGCTGACGGTTCTGCTATTACTTGGAAAAGCTTATTAGCGTTGGGAATTTCCGGCGGTTTGTTGCCTTGTCCTTCCGCTTTGGTGATGCTCTTGAGCGCGTCGGCTTTGGGCAATGTTGGTTTGGGAATGACGCTAGTGGTAGCGTTTAGTTTGGGATTGGCTTTAGTGCTGAGTGCGATCGGATTAATCTTAGTTTATGCCAAACGAAATTTTGATAAACTGCCAAAACAGATAACAGCAGTTAAATTTCTGCCGGCGATTAGTGCGGTGTTTGTAATGTTTTTGGGGTTGGGAATTACCGGACAGGCGATGTTGAAAATATTTGCTGAAAATCAGTGGGTAATTGGCAATGGATAAGCATAAAATTAGGACTCTTTCTCCTAACTGCAAACTTACGAATAAGTCTGCTTTTAGATACCCGATTTCTGGAAGAATCCGGGTATCTGGGTATCCTGTTTTTTAGCCGTTGCTCACTTATCAGGCCGCACTATGTTTATTAATAATTTGGGCTAAATCCGGTACTCCCTTTTCTACGTAAGTCTTAGCTGAGGGGCGGAGTTTGGCATAGGCGCCTTTAACCATCCCTCTTGTGCTTTTCTCGACCCTTTTGTCACTTATCTGGAGCAATTCGTCTGCTACTTCACCTTTTCTTTGAGCAAAATATTCGACTGGGTTGCCATTGTTTACGGCTTCAGTCCACATCGGATCGAGTGCGATCGAGATTTCTGGCAGAAGTTGATCGACGACTTGGGCGCAATAGTCAGCCCGTATCCCCTTGACAGTAGAGTAGGCAGCTTTCAGAGCCATACCACCCAATCCTGACGCTGCAGCAACTTGTTGGTCTATCAACTTTACACAGTCATCAACAAAAGTTTCTCTGTGGTTTTCATTCAAGAGAATATCACTAAGTCCCATTTTCACTTTCCTTGATTTAATAGTCAATGTGCTTATTAGCTTTGAGCTCAATCTGACATCATATATCTATTTTGAACCTTTATTCAAGGTTTCCCAAGTTTTTTAAGGTTTGAATGTGTCTATGACAGAACCTAATGTTGAGTTTTGTCTCGTATGTTATGGGAATTAATGTTCTATCTGCTACTAATTATTTGGCTACGGTTTGTAGTAAGGGCTTTAGTCCTTATTAGGTGATATTAATGAGGACTAAAGCCCTGACTACAAACTGATGAGTTGTGAACAGTCACATAAAAAATAGAACAGCTCGAAAAAAATATTAGAAAGGCTATGCCTAAGTCCGATCGCACTTGCACGTATGAGCTGGCACGTATCATTAGGATTGGACGTTGGGCTTGAGGGCCGCAGGTACTGCAACGATGGGAACTTTCTGGGTTTGAGCCGGGCGATCGCTCGCTCGCAATACCAAATTTTTCGATAACGGCGCGGAAGTGGTGAGTCCGGGAAATACTTGAAGCGATAAGGTTAAGCCGGCAGCTAATAATACTTTTTCTAACATGGCAGTGTCTCCAATTACATATGCCCTAAGGCATAATTCCTCTTACACCTACAACATATAAACATCCTCAGTCGCTTGGTGCGATCGCACGGGCATAGTTTAAGTGACATCTATCACCACGGAGAAGAGGGTGATGGGGATAGGGGGTCTGGGGGTAGGGGGTGATGGACCCTAGGGAACTGGGGGAGAGTGGGAAATCTTTCCTGGCACTTGTACCGTCAACATCGGTTGAACGTGTTAAATTCCTTACATCGGTTCGTTGCCGAACTTCCCCCCAAATCAAGAATTGTCCTAGAGAAAGAAGCCGTTGAGTCTCTCTCAAAGGTAGAATTAGCGCGTAGAAGTTATTTGACACAGCGGAGGTACCGACAAGATGCTTGCATACATTCTGGCGTTGGCGGTCGGTCTAGGCAGCTTCAGTATTTACATGGCGGCCTTCTTTTTTCCAGAAGTACACCGCAAAAGTGATTTTACCTGGAGCGGGGTAGGGCTTTTTTATGCGTTAATTTTATGGGCTTGTGCGGGACGAATTACTGGTGCTCTCCTGCTTGGTCAAATGGCGGGCGTGGCGATGTTGGGCTGGTTTGCCTGGGAAACTCTGACTTTGCGCCGGCAAGTGACACCCGTTGCTGAGCAAACGCCGATTCCTCAGTCGGCGAATTTGGCTGCAGCAGGCGTGCCGTTGGCTGCCTTGTTTGCCAAGAAAAAAGAACCCGCAGCGAAAAAACCTAAGTTTGTTCGATCGCCCAAACCGAAAACTGATGTGGTTCCAGCACCCACTCTGGATAAGGGCGAGGTAAAGCTAGAGGAACAGCCGGCGATTCCCCCCATAGCTGAAAGTATTGCTGAAAGTTCGATCGCTCCGACGACTGAAAGTGCGATCGCCCCTGACTGGACAATTCCCGACTCGAAACCACCTGCAATTGCAGAAATACCAGTGTTTTCAGTCGAAACTCCTGCTGCTGAGACTTCACCAACCCCAGCAGAATTAGCCAGCAGTTTCACTCCTCTACCTCTACCTCTAGAAATTTCAGAAATAGCCGTTGCACCGAGTGTGGAGCCAGCAGAGGCTCAGCCAGAACCTCCACAGCAGCCAGAAGCAGATGATTTTGACGAGGAAACAGAATGGAGGACAGCCGTTAAAGAGTCGCAGGCGGCAGCAGCGGCGGCGGCGGCGGTGGCCCCAACTCCTCCTACTCCTCCTAAACCAGCTAAAAAATCCGGCGGTTTCGGAAGTCTGTTCGACAATATCAAAAATAGTCTCGGCGGTATGTTGGGAAGAGGTGCGGGTAAAAACAAGTCTGATGCAACTCCCCAGACGCCAAAACCTTCAGTGACTCCAGAATCGATCGCACCTGAATCTAAAATAACGGCAACTCGTGCACCCGGTATCGACCAAATTCTCGAATCCGAATTAGCCGAGGTGGCTGCGGAAGTGGCAGCCGAAAGTAGCAACACTGCTGTTGAAACAAGCCAAGGAGTGCCGTTTCCCAACGATGTTGAAGCAATGGCCTTTTTGATGGCCACAGAAACCGCGAGTTCTGACAAAATAGGGGAAACTCCGATCGAAGATCGATCGTCCGCTGACACCCAGACACCTCTGGCTGCGGTTGGTGAACCGGAAGCAGCAGCAGGCGTACTAGAAGCAGAAGCCCCTGCTGTATCTCTGGAAACCCAGACACCGCTGGCTGCGGTTGGTGAACCGGAAGCAGCAGCAGGCGTACCGGAAGCAGAAGCCCCTGCAGCATCGATAGAAATGACTGTGGTGGAAATGGCAGAGCCTGTAGAGATAGAAGTACCGGGAGAACCTGGGTTGAGCGTGCAGGTGGAAACGGTTTCAGTATCAGTGATCTCGATCGAATCAACAGATAAAAAACCATCTTCTGAGGGAGAACACCCGGAATTGATTCGCCCGAATCCCCCCCCTCCGGATCTAGTAGAAGCTGCTCAAGCGGCCCATGAATCCAAGTCTGAGAATGTATCCGGCGAAGATAAGCCGTTATCTTGAGGCAAAAAGCAAAAGGTAGAAACCAGAATTTTTTTGATTCTGTTTTCTGCCTTCTTACTTCTTACTCCTTACTTCTTACTTAGGCCCTCTTCCTTCCTCCTTATTCACGCTTGACTTCGGCTCTCAACATCCATCCGTTAAATCCGTTAAATCCGTTATATCGTTTCCGGTTGCATCGGAATAATAAAATCGAGTCAACAGTTAACACTCAACCATTTAGTTTTTAGACTCCGAGTCAGCAGTTTACACTCAACAATCAACAATCACGGACGGTGCAACGGGAATAGATATTAAATCCCTTACACTGCGCGTTGCCGAACTTCCTTCTCCCTTAATATTATGAAAGCAATTATGGTCGTGGGAACAACATCTCACGCAGGGAAATCTTTACTCGTGGCAGCTTTGTGTCGAATCTTTTCTCGGCGAGGCTGGCGGGTAACTCCGTTTAAAGGTCAGAATATGGCACTGAATTCCTATGTCACAGCGGCCGGCGGAGAGATTGGTTACGCTCAAGCAGTGCAAGCTTGGGCTGCGGGCGTCGCACCTTGGGTAGAAATGAATCCGATTTTGCTCAAGCCACAAGGAGACATGACTTCTCAATTGATTGTGAAGGGCCGGGCGATCGCCAATGTGCGAGCATCTCAATATTACGAGCAGTATTTCGATATCGGCTGGCAAGCTATTCGGGAATCTTTGGAATTTCTCGGGCAAGAATTTGACATGATTGTTTGTGAGGGAGCCGGTAGCCCTGCTGAGATTAATCTCAAACACCGCGATTTAACAAATATGCGGGTAGCTAAATATTTAAAGGCTCGAACTTTGCTAGTAGTTGATATCGATCGCGGCGGTGCTTTTGCTCACATTATCGGTACTTTGGAATTGCTCGATCCAGACGAACGAGCTTTAATTAAAGGATTCATTATTAATAAGTTCCGAGGACAAAAATCGATCTTAGATCCGGGCCTGACTTGGCTAGAAGAAAGGACGGGAATCCCGGTAGTTGGGGTGATTCCTTGGATAGACGAAGTGTTTCCCTCAGAAGATTCTCTCGATTTGCTCGATCGGCGTTCTCCCAATGCTCAAACCGACATCAATATTTCCGTCATCCGCCTGCCCCGAATTTCCAATTTTACAGACTTTGACCCCCTAGAGTCGGAAACTTCCGTCACTGTCAAATATGTCAGCCCAAAAGACCAGTTAGGCCATCCAGACGCCGTGATTTTACCAGGCTCTAAAACTACAATTTCCGATTTGCAGGTGCTGCGCCAAACAGGTATGGCAAAAGCTATTCAAAATTATTTAGTAGCTGGCGGTACAGTCATGGGAGTTTGTGGCGGCTTTCAGATGCTGGGGCAAAGTATCACGGATAAAGAAGGGGTTGAGGGAGAAAAGGGAGAATTTCCAGGATTGGGGTTGCTGCCTTTGAAAACTGCGATGGCACCGAACAAAATTGCCCGCCAACGAATCGTAACATCTAACTATCCTCAACCGGGTTTACCCGTTTCCGGTTACGAAATTCATCAAGGAAAAACGCAAATCCTAGAGTCAGATTTGACTCAACCGCTATTTGACGATGCTAGTTTAGGCATTGTCAATACTTCTCAATCAATTTGGGGCACATACCTGCACGGCATCTTTGACAACGGAGCTTGGCGGCGAGCTTGGTTAAATCACTTGCGGCAGCAGCGGGGACTCCGCGCGTTGCCTACGGGTATTCCTAATTACCGGGAACACCGCGAAACTCTGTTAGACTCTCTAGCAGATACAGTGGAAAAGCATTTAGATATCAAGCATATTTTAGGTTGATTAGTTAACTGTTGACAGTTGACTGTTGACTGTTGACTGTTGACAGTTGACTGTTAACTGTTAACTGTTGATTATTGTTTGTTAGAGTTGAGGTTCAAATTCAATGACAAAAGTTTGTTTTTTACCAGATAACGTGACAGTTGAAGCTGAAGCAGGAGAGCTTTTACTAGATGTAGCTAAACGTGCAGGGGTTTCTATTCCTACCGGCTGTCTCATGGGTTCTTGTCACGCTTGCGAAGTAGAAATTGATGGCGGAGATACGATTTGTGCTTGTATTTCCGGCATCCCTTCGGGGAGAAAGCAAGTGACAATTAATCTGTATGTTGACCCGACTTGGTAATTTGTCAGTTGGCAGTTGGCAGTTGGTTGTTGGCAGTTGGCATTAGTCATTAGTTAACAGTCAACAGTCAACTGCTAACAATGCTATATTCCCAATTTCAAACCTTTAATTTTTTTGCCATTCTTGCTGTTTTTTGCGAGCAGATTGCAGCCATTTTTGGGATTCAGGATAAACCGTTGTGCCGGGTTTGACGGATTCTAATTGATTGATAATTTGTTGCAACTGGCTGAGGGAGTAACCGGGATTTTGAGAATTCACATTATTTTGCAAGTTGGCAAACAAGTTTTTAGCTGCTTGCAAAGCGGTGGTAGAATCTTTTTCTGCTTGCAGTCTAATCTGGGTGATTCCTAAATTTTTTTGATATTCAGCGAGTTTGGTTTGAGCATCGAGATAGCCCGGATTATCGAGGGAAATTAATTTTAGTCGGTTAATTCCTTCTTGCCACAATTCTGCTATTTGCTCCCACTGTGCGGCTGGATGCGGTGGTTTTTGGGAGGCGACGGCGGCGGAGAGAGCAAATTCTTTGGCAGCTTCAATTAAGTTGTCAGCCTGCACAGAACCGGTGGCGACGCCGCCCATTGCTTGAAAGTCTCTTTCTGCTGCTTTGAGTGTTTTCTTAGCCGTTTCTCCCGCGAGGGTTTCGGCGGGAATTTGATTGAGTTGGTCGATCGCACTTTGCCAATTTACCGTCGCTTTTTGTCTATCCGCAGCCGTTTTGGCTTGCTGATACTGCTGTTTTGCCGCGTTGAGAGTTTGTTCGACTTGATTTAACTGAGTAAAAGCATTTTTTTGCTGGAAAATCTGAGCCTCCATCCGCCCGACATTTTTGCGGGCGGCTTGAAATTCATCGAGTGTAAACTGCCAACTGCAGCTAAAAAAAGAGCAGTACCTCTTTGGGTAATAGCCGAGGAACCACACCGGCAAGGCGTCGAGGTGTTTTTGAGCTTGTTTTGCTTTTATTTCGCCCAAGTCAAAATCAGCGACAGCCGTGGCTTTATTCACCAGTTGATCGGATTGTTCCACAAGGGCGATCGCCTGCCGGTAATTGTGATCCATACTCCTAAAACTCGGCAGCAACAATATCGGCATTGTTTTCGCCACGGGCCAGCGAATCATTGGAAAAGGCAGGTTAATCAGCCAAATTATCCCCGCAGCACTTCCCAGCAAACTCCCAGCAAACATGATTTTACCGAACAATCCCGGCGGGCGGTTGGCTTTGACGGCTGCTTTGAGAGCTTTTTCGCTGAAGTTGGGAAATTCGTCTTTGAAGGTATCGCGGATTTCTTCTATTGAGGCGAAAGTGCCGTTTTGCGATCGTAATTTCTCTAACCGCTTGATTACCATCCGTCGGTAGACATCACCCGCTAGACTATCAGCCGCCGCGCACTTGTCAACTTCGGCCCGCAAAATTTCAAAAGCTCGATCGGTAAGACGCGCCATAAAACTCACCTATTCCCTTTTAATTATTTTACAGGTTCCCGTCAAAATAATTGTTAAAATATATAAAGTTTATATCAAATAATCCGAATTAATTTCATGCCGACTGCTTTAATCACTGGTGCTTCTGGCGGAATTGGTGCAGCCTTTGCCGCCGAATTAGCCAAACGCCAGCACAATCTAATCTTGGTAGCTCGTTCCGAAGATAAATTGCAACAGTTAGCTGCTAAACTGCAACAACAATTCAAGGTTCGGGTAGAAGTAATCGTGCAAGATTTGAGCGCACCGGGCGCTGGAACTGCTGTATTTGATACGGTTGTTAAAAAAGGTTGGACGGTGGATTTGTTGGTTAACAATGCGGGTTTTGGCGATTACGGTGTTTTTGCCGAGCGCCCGCTTGCGAAACAACTAACAATGGTGCAACTAAATATTGTAGCATTAGTGGAACTGTCGCACTTATTTTTGCAGGGAATGCGGCAGCGAAAATCAGGAAGTATCATCAATGTTGCCTCCATCGCAGCTTTTCAAGCGATGCCGTACTTGTCGATGTATGCAGCAACTAAAGCTTTTGTTTTAAGTTTCAGCGAGGCGCTTTGGGCGGAAAACAAAGATTTAGGAATTGGCGTTTTATGCCTTTGTCCAGGGCCGACAGAATCGGACTTTTTCGCAGTAGCTGAATTCCCTCAATCAATGGCATCCAGCAGCGGGCAAAAACTCGTTCCCGCAGCGGAAGTAGTGCGAGATGCTTTGAAAGCTTTAGACAAAAATGAGTCTAATGTTGTCACAGGGGGAATTCCCAATCAAATCATCGCAAATCTGCCTCGATTGATGCCGCGAGAACTTTTGGTGAAGTCGGTAGAAAAGGTGTTTCGGGCGAAAGAGGAATAATCGCGATCTTTGACAATATAAATAAACCCACCCCCACCCAAGGACAAACATTCGATCGCCCCTAACCCAAATTTTCCCAAAAGTCGATCGCCCCTAACCAAAATTTTCCCAAAACAATCAAACATCCCGATAATTCTGTAGGGGCGGGTTTTACCAACCATCCCCAATTCCCACCAACAATCTAGATAAACCCGCCCCCACCCAAGGACAAAAATTCGATCGCCCAAAACCGATGAGTTTCACCGATAATAAATTAATGGATCAAACTATCCCAAATCCCAAATCGCCATGAACTCCGAACGCCAACAAGCCTATCTCAACCTGATAAATCAACTGCTAACCTGTCCCCGCGGCGAAGAAGCGGAGGTATTAGAGACTCAGCCGGAATTGCTGGATGATGGCTTGGTGGCGGCAATGCTAGAAGAGGCTGATAATCTCAGAGAACAAGGCGAACTAAATAACGCTAATCGGTTGATGAATTTTGCAGGGCTACTGCTTGGAATGAATGACAACACCTCAGTGGCAGTTATCCGAGAACGAGAAGCAGACAGACTGTTAGAACAAGGAAATCAGCAGTTTAACATTAGTCAATTTCGAGAAGCTTTGCAGTCTTGGGAACAGGCATTAACTATCTATCGGGAAATCGAAAATCGCCAAGGAGAAGCTAATTCCCTCGGCAATTTGGGCACTGCTTACAATTCCCTAGGGCAATTCCACAGGGCGATCGAATTTCTGGAACAGTCTTTAGCAATTTCACGGGAAATAGGAGATCGCCCAGCAGAAGCTAATTCCCTCGGCAATTTGGGCATTGGTTACTATTCCCTAGGGCAATACCACAAGGCCATCAAGTTTTACCAACAGTATTTAGAGATTTCACGGGAAATAAAAGATCGCCCAGGAGAAGCTAATTCCCTCGGCAATTTGGGCAATGCTTACCATGCATTAGGCGAAGACCACAGGGCGGTCGAATTTTACCAAAAGTCTTTAAAGATTTCACGGGAAATCGGAGATCGCCAAGGAGAAGCTATGTCCCTCGGAAATTTGGGCAATGCTTACAATTCCCTAGGGCAATACCACAGGGCGATCGAATTTATCGAACAACAATTAGAGATTTCACGGGCAATCGTAAATCGCCAAGGAGAAGCTATGTCCCTCGGGAATTTGGGCTTAGCTTACGATTCCCTAGGGCAATTCCACAGGGCGATCGAATTTCACCAACTGTCTTTAGAGATTGAACGGGAAATCGGAAATTGCCAAGGAGAAGCTGTTTCCCTCTACAATTTGGGCGATGCTTACTCTTCCCTACGGCAATACCACAGGGCGATCAAATTTTACCAACTGTCTTTAGAGATTTCACGGGAAATCGAATATCGCCTGGGAGAGTCAATTGCTCTAAACAATTTGGGATGTACTTTACTAAAAAACAATCAACTTGCTGAAGCTGAAACAGCATTACGTGCCTCAGTCGAAATTTATGAAACTATGCGTTCAGAGTTAGTAAATAATGATCATAAAGCCTCAATCTTTGAAACCCAAGTATCTGCCTATCGCCTGCTGCAACAAGTCCTAGTCGCCCAAACTAGATTTGATGAAGCCTTAGAAATATCTGAAATGTCCCGCACCCGTGCCTTCGTCGAGTTATTGCGACAAACCTTATTAACAAATGATGTGCCAGCGAATGACGAAACAAATCAATTATCAATTCCCCAAATCCAACAAATTGCCCGCGACAGAAACTCCACAATAGTTGAATATTCGATTATCAATCCAGAAATTTACATCTGGGTAATTCAACCAAACGGCAACATCACCCATCGCGCCGCCAACCTCGAACCCCTCAACCAACAAAACCAAACCCTCAAACAAATCATCCTCAAAGCCCGCGTCTCCATCGGCACCAATGAAACCGACGACGAAGGCAACAAAATTCAGCTAGAATCCCAGTACAATCGAGACGAAACAGGCCGCTTTCCCCTATTGCAACTCCTCCATCAAATCCTGATCGAACCCATCATCGACTTGCTGCCCGTTGATGCCAATTCCCCCATCCTCTTCATCCCTCACTACGACTTATTTTTAGTTCCTTTCGCCGCCTTGCAAGATAGCAACAACTGCTACCTAATCGAAAATAATACCATACTCACCAGCCCATCCATCCAAGTATTAGAAATCACCCGCGAACATCAAAACCGAGTGCGAGGATTGAGACAAGCCGCCCTAATTGTCGGCGATCCAACCATCGCCGCAAAATTCAACGAACACCCCTACAAACTCCGCCAAAACCCCAGAGCAAAAGAAGCCGCCGAAGCCATTGCCGCAACTTTAGGAACCGAAGCAATTAGCGGAGAAAAAGCCACAAAAGTCGCCATTTTAGAGAGGATGCTAAACACCCGCATCGTCCATTTATCCGCCCACGGACTCCTCGACGATTTCCAAGGTTCTGGCATCCCTGGCGCGATTATTTTAGCACCATCAGGAGACACCGACGACGGCGCGCTTAACGCCACAGAAATTCTGCAATTAAAACTCGATTCCGAACTCGTAGTATTAAGCGCGTGCAGCACCGGAGGCGGTAAAATCACCGGAGATGGAGTCATCGGATTGTCGCGCTGCTTCATCCTCGCCGGAGTCCCCAGCATCATCGTTTCCCTGTGGAATATGGGAGCAATTTCAGCCAAATTACTAATGACTGAATTCTACCAAAATTTAGCACGGGGCGAGAATCGAGCAGCCGCCTTGCGGTGTGCTATGCTAACCACAAAAGCTCGATTTCCGAGTCCCATAGCTTGGGCTGCATTTACCTTAATTGGCGAAACCGAAACTTTACCCCTGTCCACTGAAAAGAGTAATTTAAGGAGATTAGTAATGTCACTTCCCGATGATGCCACACCGGAAGAAATTGTGGCAGCTTTCATTAAGTTATTGAAAATATCCGAGCCGCAATTTCTCAAAGAATTATCAGCGATTGATGTTGGTTCGACCGATAATATCAATATTATCGCTCAAACAATCAAGGATTGGTGTGAAACTAGACCTCAAATAGAAGAAAATTTAGAGAACGAAATTTATCAAATGGGTGCGGGCGGCGGTGATAGCGATGCACCGGAGGAAATCGTCAGGGAGTTTTATGAAACACAGAAGGAAAATCAGATTCGACAGGGTTTGCCTCTGTCGTCTGCGCCGCCTACACCGCCAACAAATAATCCACAAACACCTTCCTAGGATAGAAACCATAAAAATTTTGTGGGCTGGGCATCTTGCCCGCCCCAAATATCTGATAGAAATACTCGAAAACATCTCACAAAATTGATTATGAGCCAAGAATGGCCAATTAAAAATCCCACCATTACCCTCTATCCTTTCCACCTGCGGGATGATAGGGACGAAGGCTATAAGCAAGTAGCAAAAAATGCCCAAAATTTGTGGGAAAATCTAGCTGATAAGGTCGGCAAAGAATTTAACATCAACGAACTAAAGTCCCTCAGAGACAAGCTAATTTGCTACAAAAACGGCGTCTATTATCCAGAGGGCGAAGGGGAAAATCTGACTCGGGTAAAATTGCTGATTCCAGATGGTGGAAAAACTCTGAAGTTTCAGCCAATTACTCAGCCAGATAACCCGAAACTTGATGGTTCTATCAATGCTCTGCGACTTCAGGATACTTACACTGCAGACGTGACATTTTGCTATAAAAATGTCACAATGAAAGTAGCGGACTTAACTCGATTAAATCCCCAAGGTTGCTTGTTGCCAAATGCAATTCAACCGTCTCTGGGACAGACATTATTATTATACGCCGCACCAGCAGTTTATAATACTTACCGGAAACTAGCTGACGAATCGGTTAAAGCTTTTGTACAGGATAAACAGCCAGCATCAGTAGACTTTCGCGCCGAAGGAAAGTTATTCGGGAGTCAGATTTTTGAGTATGAAAGCCGAGAAGATGATGCGCGTCAACGGTGTCACATTTTAGTATGGTTGCAAGACAATCCCCGAACTTGGGAATTCGCAACCTCGACGTTTAACTTTTACTTGATGAATCTGCTGTGCTCTCGCGCTAAAATTGTATTTGTGTATGGCGAAGCTCGAAAAAATTATCGCCAAGCACAGCAAATAGTGGGCGAGTTAGAAAAGAAGCTTCGCGAATTGGGTGCAATAGAAAGCGAACAAAATCGACAAGTTAAGTTGCAGAAGTTAAAGGAGTTGCTGGCTGAAGTTCACACTAAAATGTGGGCTTTTGCTCAGCAGGTGCGATATTTGCAAGAAGACAGAAATACCATTGATACTAATGCTGAAAATTATGGTGAGGCGTTGACAAGAATTAGAGGTTTGTGCATCCCAGGCGACAATCTGGATTTTTGGCAGAGGTTTCTAGATTTAGCTGAGGATAAGTATCAGCGGCAAAGTGAAATAGATTTAAGCTACCTGATTGCTAGTCAAAATTTGTTCCAGCAGTCGATATCTACTGTGCGGGGGATGGTGGAAATAGAACAGGTGGAAGTGGACAGGGAACAGATGGAATTATACAATAAACAGGAAGACAGGGAGAAAAGGCGCGATCGCCAGCTTGAGAATATCATCTTTTTTGTCGGAACTGCGATCGGTGGCGGACAAATATTTTCGGCCGCCTATCCTCTAATTAAGGATAAACCGATTCAATGGCAACTCGATTTTTCTCTACCGCTGCATCCCTTTTTTGCGACAATTATCTGGAGTCTGCTGTTTGGCTTACTATTTGGCTGGTTAATGCTGGGTATCGCCGTGTGGGTAAGGAAAACTTTTCCCCGATAATTTGGATTTAGGACTTACGCATAAAACCAAAAAAACCGGGTTTTTCGGGGTTTTTGGGTGGTATAACTCATAGGTTGCAGCATTCTTAAGAACAGGCAAGATGCCTGTTCCACAAAGAGTCAATTTTTTGGGGGGAGTAGGGGTTGGGCATCTTCGCCTTAGCATTCTTAAGAACAGGCAAGATGCCTGTTCCACAAAGAGTCAATTTTTTGTGGGGAGTAGGGGTTGGGTCGAAGATGCCACCCATAAATTACAAATATCGAGTTAACTGGACTCGATAGCGTTCCTTCTTAGTAACAGCAACTTCCCCAATTTCCAATCTTCCCTTGCCCGTAACAGCAATTAAATCTCCAGACTTGACATTATAACTAGCTTGAGTAACGTCTTTCCAGTTAACTCGCACGTCGCCACTATCAATTAAATCGGCCATTTTGCTGCGAGACATTGCGAATCCAGCCGAGGCTACAGCATCCAATCTCATCGATGCTTCAACGGTGGTCATTTCTTTCTTTTTGGGTTCTCTAATTTTTAGTTCGCTCAACTCAATGCGCCGCGTTTGTACAGGAACCGATCGCACTTGCTGCAAACTCATCTCCAAATACTCTACCATCTCCGGCATGACAATGGCCTGCGCGCCGCGTTCTCCCAAAACAATCACATCGCCCGTTTTCTCGCGGACAATTCCCGTACCCAACATCGCCCCCAAAAAGTCGCGGTGAGAAGCTGTATCGAACAAGAAATTGCCAGCGATTTCTACTGCAGCAACGTTAACGCTAGCAGAGTCGATCGGGATATCCGATCGCGCGATCGCAATTCTTTGTCTTTCAGCTTGCGGGTAGCCGCCCCAAGCCACTAATTCCACGTCTGTTAACCGCTTAAATACCGTCAGAGTGTCCGCCAATTCTGGAGGCGACAGAAAATCAGTCAGAGTAACTTCCCAAGTTTTAATTGCTTGTTCCGCTTGGTCGATCGCCCGCGCCACACATTCGCGGTTTTCGATGCCTTTTAACAGTTCTTCTCTTTGTAACATCAGTTAATGCTAGATTCTAATTTGAAATTGCCAAAGCTTGCTGTAACTACAAAGTCTACTTTTTTAACAGTCGCACTACTTTAATTATAGTCTAAGATAATCCAATAACGAACTTATGATTTTTGGGACTCGCAAAGCTGATATGATGAACATGATTATTGTACCAAATGTATGAAGTCCTCGAGTTTAAGCAAGGTTAATATTTCAACGCGGTTGCTGTGTCCGGAAGCAGCCGAACCGTTGAAACAAGCGCTACAGGATAAAAGCCTTGTACCCGAGGAAGCAACGGCATTACTAACAGCAGACGAGCAACGCGCCATTCCTGCCATCAGCAAAAATAAGGCGTTGATCCAGGAAATTCAGAATCGGGTGCAGGGGTTGCCATCTTTCCATTCCCTGCTACAGGGCGATAGCCGAAACTTGACACATATTCCCGATGAAAGCGTACATCTGGTAGTCACATCGCCCCCGTACTGGAATTTAAAAGAATATCTCAAAAATCTCAACCAGCTTGGCGAAATAGCAGACTACGAAAAGTTTTTGCAGGAGCTCGATCGAGTATGGCAGCAGGTATGGCGGGTTTTAGTCCCCGGCGGACGGCTGGTGATTGTGGTGGGCGATGTCTGTGTTGCCCGCAGGCGGTTTGGCAGGCACATGGTATTTCCCCTGCACGCGAGTATTCAGGAACACTGTCGCCATCTGGGATTTGATAACCTCGCACCGATTATCTGGTACAAAATCGCCAATGCTTCCCTGGAAGCAGCCGGGAATGGCACGAGTTTTCTCGGCAAACCTTATGAACCCGGAGGTGTGATCAAAAACGACATCGAATTTATCCTGATGCAGCGCAAACCGGGCGGCTACCGCAGTCCCACTCTCACAGCACGGGTATTGTCCGTAATACCGGAAACTCTCCACCGACAGTGGTTTCAACAGATTTGGCAGGATATCAAAGGCGCTTCCACCAAGCAACACCCCGCCCCATATCCTTTGGAACTGGCAGAACGACTGGTGCGGATGTTTTCTTTTGCAGGGGACACGGTACTTGACCCATTTATGGGGACAGGAACAACCTGCGTAGCCGCCGCCAACTGGGGGCGCAACAGTATCGGGGTAGATGTGGAGCCAACTTACCATCAGCTAGCGCTGAAACGGATGCAGGAGACGTATGGCTTGCGCGTTGTCTATGACAGAACGATGGGGGAGGTTGCTGAATGACGAAACAGACACCCATCATCCCCGATGATGTGTTCCAGGAGGCGGTGCAGGGTTTCTGGGATACCCGCATCGCCCAGGCACAAGCCCAGGTGCTAGCTGGCAAGGTTGACCAGGGGAACCGCAGTGCGGTGACAGGCGGCAAGCAGATGGACGGTTTCATCCTGACGCTGACTAATTTCTTGCTCGCTGTAGGTGTTCCTCAAAACCATATCCATGTTAAAAAAAGCCTAACCGTTATACCGGGGTTCTTCCGCCCGACCAAGATGTACGACTTTTTGGTGGTAAACCGAGAAAAACGGCAACTCAAGGTAGTCATTGAGTTGAAGAGCCAGGTTGGCAGCTTTGGCAACAACTTCAACAACCGCACAGAAGAAGCGATGGGGGCTGCTCTGGACATCTGGACAGCTTACCGGGAAGGGGTGTTTGGCGCAGCACCTCCGCCACCGTGGTTAGGATATCTGTTTGTTTTGGAAGACAGTCCTGCCTCGCGCACCCCGGTACAGGTTGCTGAACCGCATTTCGCGGTTATGCCAGAGTTTAGAGGCGCCAGCTATGCTAAACGCTATGAACTGTTTTGTCAGAAGATGGTGCGGGAAAGGCATTTCACGGCTGCTTGCTTTTTAGTGACAGGTCGCGAACAGGCAGCACAAAATCCCAACTATACGGAGCGATGTCCAGACTTGTCGGCCGTCAATTTTTTGCAGCAGCTTATCCGGCACGCGCTGTAGAGTAAGTAACAGATTTTATCGAGCCGCCACAGCACAGGAAAATGCTTTTTTTAAATTACAAAATATCACTTAAATCCAAAACAAAACCGGGTAATACATCTTCACCTGACAGAGTTGCAGGCGCCTCTAAAATTTCTACTTCTCTACCTTGACGGGAGATTTCTACTTTTCTATTTTTGCGATCGAGCAACCATCCCAACCTGGCTCCATTTTTCACGTACACTTTCATTTTAGCCCGCAATTTTTCTAGCGAGTCAGTGGTCGATCGCAATTCCACCACAAAATCGGGACAAATCGGCGCAAATTTCTTTTTTTCTTCAGCAGTTAAAGCATCCCACCTGTCGCGCCGAATCCAAGCAGCGTCGGGAGAAATATCAGTACCGTCGGGCAGTTTAAATCCAGTTGAAGAATCAAAAGCAATTCCCAAATGCTTATTTTGACGGCTCCAAGATTGAAGTTGATACGATAAGTCTATGTTGAAATTACCCGTCTCGCTACCCGTAGGTGGCATAATAATTAATCCTCCACTAGCAGTGCGCTCAAATCTCAAATCCCGGTTGTCTATACACAACTTAAAAAACTGCTCGTCAGTTAATTCAAGCGTTAATTCTAGGGGAGAATGTAGGGGGATAGTTTGTAATTCCATAACTGCCTTCAAATATTACACGAGTTGACAGTCAACAGTTAACAGTTAACCGTCAACAGTTGACTGTCAACACAGAACTAAGTCTCTGTATAACCTTGGATATTTTCCGGTTCAAACTGCTGCAAAATCTTCGCAGCTTTCCCAGTCAAATCATCAGTACCCTTAACCGCAATCAAAAATTTACCCGCATTCAAACGGTTGCGGTAGGGCAAAGCATCGCCGCTGCCAAAAGCCATACCCCCGGCTCCGCCAACAACAAAGCTGCCCATCCCGCCGGCGATCGCACCCAGCACTCCGCCGATCGCGTGATCGCCAATTTCGCCCGCCCACGCAAAAGTCTTCAACTGAGTCATCAGACTGAAAGTAACGCCAGCAATAAAGCCAAACGGCACCAGCCAAACAGCCATGAGTTTAGCTTGTTTATTCGCTTGCTGGTTGGGGTCGATCAAGCCAAATTCATCAGCAGTTTTGTAGCCGCGGCCCAAAATGCTCACTTGCTTCATGGGCAAGCCTTCTTTTTCCAGAGCACTGTAGGCAGCTTCGGCTTGAATTCGATCGGGCAGTACGGCGATAAGATAATTCATTAGAAAACAATTCCTGATAATTAGGCTTGAATAGCCAAAGTCTATTATAGCCCGAAAAGACATACTAGCTAAGCAGTTCGGGGATTTTAACGCGGTCAGAGAGTCCGATCGCCCGCAAAGCTAAAATATTTCACGGAAAAAACGGCCGACCTTGACCGAATACAGATACAATTCAAACTGCACAAAGGCAAGCTTGAGCTGAGCTGTTAGATACTGCTCTAAGTCATAAGTCTCAACTTTGAGCTCGCCAACGCTCGGTCTATTTTTACTATTGCACTCAATTGCTTGCTATGCCTAAAGTTCTAGTATCCGATCCGATCGACCAAGCCGGAATTGACATCCTCTCCCAAGTCGCGCAAGTTGACGTAAACACAGGACTCTCAGCCGAACAACTGGTAGGAATTATTGCAGATTACGACGCTTTAATGATCCGTTCAGGCACCCAAGTTACCAAAGAAATCATTGAAGCCGGGAATTCACTCAAAATCATCGGCAGAGCCGGCGTCGGCGTAGATAATGTCGATGTACCCGCCGCTACCCGCAAAGGAATTGTAGTCGTCAATTCCCCCGAAGGCAACACGATCGCCGCCGCCGAACACGCGCTCGCCATGATGCTCTCGATGTCCCGCCACATCCCGGAAGCTAACGAATCCGTCAAAGGTGGTAAATGGGAACGCAACCGCTTTATCGGCGTAGAAGTTTACAAAAAAACCCTCGGCATCGTCGGTTTGGGCAAAATCGGCTCCCACCTCGCGGCCGCAGCCAAAGCAATGGGCATGAAACTGCTGGCCTACGATCCCTTCATTTCGACGGAAAGAGCCGACCAGTTGGGCTGCCGCTTGGTAGAACTAGAACTGCTGATGCGCGAATCCGACTACATCACCCTGCACATCCCCAAAACGCCGGAGACCCTGCACTTAATTAACGCGGAAGTGCTGTCGAAAATGAAGCCCACGGCCCGCATCATAAACTGCGCCAGAGGCGGGATCATCGACGAAGCAGCCCTCGCAGAAGCCATCAAAGAAGGCAAGATCGCCGGTGCCGCGATCGACGTTTACGAACACGAACCCCTCGAAGCCGATTCCCCGCTGCGGACTGTCGGCCAGAACATCGTGCTGACGCCCCACTTGGGAGCATCCACAGCGGAAGCTCAGGTGAATGTGGCGATCGACGTGGCTGAACAAATTCGCGACGTGCTGTTGGGACTGCCCGCGCGATCGGCTGTCAACATACCCGGAATTTTCCCAGACTCGATCGAAAAACTCAAACCCTACCTGCAACTCGCCGAAACCCTCGGCAACCTCGTCAGCCAGCTAGCCGGAGGCCGAGTCGATTACCTCAACGTTCAACTGCAAGGCGAATTGGCCACCAACCAAGGTCAGCCCGTAGTCGTCGCCGCCCTCAAAGGCCTGCTCTCCCAAGCCCTGCGAGAGCGCGTTAACTACGTCAACGCCAGCATTGAAGCAAAAGAGCGCGGAATTCGCGTCGTCGAAACCAGAGACGCCTCAATTCGCGACTACACCGGCTCCCTGCACCTCTCGGCCAAGGGAACCCTCGGCGAACACACCGTGACAGGTGCAGTGCTCGGCGAAAGCGAAATTCGGATTACCAGTGTTGACGATTTCCCGGTCAACGTTTCCCCCACTCACCATATGCTGTTTACCCTGCACCGCGATATGCCGGGGATTATTGGCAAAATTGGTTCCCAATTGGGCAGTTTTAATGTCAATATTGCCAGTATGCAAGTAGGCCGTAAAATCGTGCGAGGCGATGCGGTGATGGTTTTGAGCCTCGATGACCCTCTACCAGAGGGGATACTGGCTGAGATCCTAAAAGTTCCGGGAATTCGGGATGCTTACACGGTAAATCTTTGACGGATTTTGGAGTTTAGATTTTGGATGCAAGGGCTGATAATTGGTAATGGGTAATTGGTCATTGGTCATTGGCAAGAAAGCGGGAATTTTTCTATTAGCCAATCCTCCTTCCTCACTCCCCTGTTCCCAGTCTCCAGTTCCCCTGGGCCAATCTACAATCTAAAATCTAAAATCTAAAATCGTTATGGCACATAGCTGGTGGGAAATTAGAATTCTTTGCGATCCGGCGCTGGAAGATATCATCTTTTGGCGTCTGGAACGATTTAACTGTCGGGGAACTGCTACTGAGATCAAAAGCAATTCCTGCCTGATGTCGGCTTATTTGCCCGAAGAACAGGCAGGATTGCTGGATTTGGCCGCTCTGTCTCTGTGGCTGCGCCAAGATGCTCTGTGTGCAGGTTTGCCCCTACCTGCGATGCAGTGGGATTTGATTGAAGACGAAGACTGGGGCAGCACTTGGAAGGAGCACTGGCAGCCTCAAGAAGTGGGCGATCGCTTTTTAATTAATCCGGCTTGGCTGCCGCTACCGACTGATACCGATCGCCTCATTTTGCGTTTAGATCCGGGTGTGGCTTTCGGTACCGGTGCTCACGCTACTACTCAACTTTGTCTGGAGTCGCTGGAAATGCGGCTAGGTTTTGATGACAGCAAGTCCGTAGTTGCCGATATCGGCTGCGGCTCGGGTATTTTGTCGATCGGCGCCGTGTTGTTGGGCGCTACAAAAGTTTATGCTTTGGATACAGATCCTTTGGCAGTGCGATCGACCATTAGCAACAGACTACTCAACCGCGTTAATTCTCAGCAGTTAGTTGCAGAGCTCGGAAGTATCGATCGTTTGAAAGAAATGGTAGATGAGCCGATCGACGGTTTGATCTGCAACATTTTAGCAGAAGTAATCATTGATTTAATCCCGCAGTTCACGGCAATTAGCAAACCCACTACTTGGGCCGTGCTCAGCGGCATTTTGCTCGAACAAGCTAAGCCAATTGCTGACACTCTCGAACAGCACGGCTGGATTGTGGCTACTCTGTGGAAGCGCCAAGATTGGTGTTGTTTTAATATTCGGCGGAATTAACAATATGGTAATTGCTAATTCCTAATTGCTAATTGGTAATTTTGAGTTCATGTTTCATCTTTGGGAAGTGAATTTAAATAAATCTCGCACCTGAAAATAAACCGCGCCAGCCCAGTAAAAACTATTCACCAAAATTAACAATGTTTTTCCAGCATAAGAATTAATAAAACCAAAAACGCGGTAAGTTGACAGCAGCACTAACAACATTTCAACCATAGAAACAATTGCCCCGTAGTGCTTCCTATCCCAATAAGAAATCGGACTGATAAAACGGTAATTGCTGAACGGAAAAAAGTGTCGGTGAGCGTCGTCATTGTGGACAGGCAAATCTCCCAGAGAGTGTAGTATCATGCTGATAAACAGAATTTGCACACTTTTCCAGCCAAAGTAATAAGCAATTAGCAAACCAATAACCGCAAGGGGAATTGAATGAAACAGAGCCACAATATTTTGCACAAAAGGCTCATAATATGCTTTTGACCAAATTGTAGCTGCGGGCAAGCGAGCAATGTATTTCGCCCAAAAGTAAAATAAAAATATCGGAATATCCGGCAAAATTCCGCCGATAACAATAATTAGATTAGCTTGCGGCAGTTGCGGTTTGCCGAGAATTGCGAGATTGATAATAGCGTGGCTGGGAGTCTTCATCACAAATTTGGGTAGAACCCCCGTCCTTTTAGGACGGCTTTATATTAGAATGTAATTGGTCAACGACCCACCCGAGACGATGGATCAAACAGCCTATACGAGCGAAGTTCAGCCTTGTGCTGGCGGCGAAGCAAAATCGGTAGACCGGGAAAAGAGGATAGGGCAATGGAAGTCTAACCCTAGAATCAAAACTACGAAGAATTCCGTTTGGTATTCGACACGTAAAAACCGCAGGGCTTGCGAGGTTAGTCTGTGGAGCGAACATAAGACCAAAACTCTTTGATGGTGGAGGCAGTTGCGAAGAAGCAGAAACTTAAGTCGCGAGGCTTAAGAATCACCGTACCTTCAGGTCGGTGAGTATGTCAAAAGTAGGGTGCGTCAACTAGGATTATCTTATTCATAATTAATCAGATATGAGCTGACACACCCTACGCGTGAGATAAGTGGCTCGTACTACAAGAAAGGTTGCACTCGATCGATCAACTGCGCCGGTTGCATAACTCCCTCAATGCGATCGACCTCAGCGCCATTTTTGAACAGCACCAAAGTCGGCAAAGCATAAATGTGATACTGCGACGCCAAGTGTTCGTACTTATCCGTGTCAATTTTGACAACCATGAGCTTGTCTTTCATCTGACCGCTCACTTGCTCCAAAATCGGTGCCATCATCTGACAAGGCCCGCACCAAGTAGCGTAAAAATCTACCAACACCGGCAAGTCAGAGCCCGATAGTAACTCTTCAAAACTGCTGAACTGTTTTTGAACTGCCATAAGACAAAATAATTTTTTGGGTTCTGGCTCGATTTTAGTGCAAAATTCTCTGGTAGATTGCGAGGATACAATTATGGAATTATTGCCAGAGAATTTTCAGAGATTGCGGGGTCAAGTTGCTGTCGTGACCGGTGCGTCGCGGGGAATCGGCCGCGCCGTCGCTTTAACACTAGCAGCAGAAGGCGCTAAAGTCGCCGTCAACTATGCGAGTTTGAGTGCTGCTGCTGATGAGGTGGTAGCAGAAATAGTCGCTGCTGGAGGAGAAGCTGTGGCACTTGCAGCAGATGTCTCGAAAACTGACCAAGTAGATTTACTCACCAGTAATGTCATGGAAAAATGGGCACGAATTGACATTTTGGTGAACAATGCAGGGATTACTCGCGATACTTTGCTGCTGCGGATGAAGTTGGAAGATTGGCAAGCGGTAATTGATTTGAATCTAACCGGCGTGTTTTTGTGTGCGAAAGCTGCCAGTAAAATCATGCTGAAACAGCGAAGCGGCCGAATTATTAATATTGCTTCGGTTGCTGGGCAAATGGGCAATCCGGGACAAGCTAACTACAGTGCGGCGAAGGCTGGGGTAATTGGGTTTACTAAAACTGTGGCGAAAGAGTTGGCGAGTCGCGGGATTACTGTGAATGCAGTTGCACCGGGTTTTATCACTACAGATATGACTAAGGATGTCAAGTCTGATGAAATTTTGAAGTATATTCCGCTGGGGAGATACGGGGAAGTTGAGGAAGTTGCCGGGATGGTGAAGTTTTTGGCGGCGGATGCGGCGGCGGCTTATATAACGGGGCAGGTTTTTAATGTGGATGGGGGGATGGTAATGGCTTAGGATTTCGGGATTTTTTTAACCGCAGATATCGCACAGGCAAGATGCCTGTGCCACGATGAACGCGGATATTTGCGGTTAATAATTATTTTAAGGCGGCACGCAACTGACTGAGGACTTTTTTGTATTTTGCAATCCGTTGAAAATCTGCCTCTGTGGGATTGGCGATGCGACGAATATCGAGGTTATGAGTAACATCAGCGATCTTGACTCGCAGTGCGATCGGGTTGGCAATCACACGTTCTAAATAAGCTGCATAAGCTTCTCCTTCTATTTTGGTAATCGCCGCGATCGCCGAGACTAGAACTTCAGGAAAACCTTCGCTTCTAAGTTGCTCAAGTGTAAGTTCAGAATCTTCGACCGCATCGTGTAGAACCGCTACGATTTTTTCCTCTATAGAGTTTACATTTTCCATTACAAATAGCGGATGATCGAGATAGGGATTGCCTGCCTTATCAACCTGCCCCTCATGAGCTTTTGCGGCGATCCCGATCGCCCGTTGTAGTAATGATTCGTACTCTGAATTCGTATTTGACAACATAGTACAGAAGTTCTCTATTAAAGTTTCAGTGCCCTCGCGGGGAAAAGGTAGTGTGTGATATCATGTCCGGTCGATTGACCGTGATATAATAGTGAGGAACACTACCTCCGTCAGATAAAGAATGCCGAAACGAA